>DATGFK010000688.1:0-7942 GCA_035309185.1 Aggregatilineales bacterium | reverse complement strand
GTCTACATCCTTACGACATGCGATTGTTTTCAGGGACAGTGAATGTCCATGATAGTATGGGAAGAGTAAGTATTTATTCTTTAACCGCCAATCCACCTGACGTTGATGAAAAAACATTTCAACATTGGCGTGGTTTCGGAGCGACCTATACCTTTAACCATCAATGAAGCAAACTCCTTCTGACACCTTCTATCGCCACACCTCCCTCATCCTCGCCCACCGGGGAGCGAGTCACGACGCGCCGCAAAATACCCTCGCCGCCTTTCAACTTGCCCGCAAGATGGGAGCGGATGGCGTTGAACTGGACACGTCGCTCTCCCGTGACGGCGTGCCGGTAGTTATCCACGACCTGACGCTGGACGCCACGACAAATGGCAGCGGCCCGGTGCGCTCGCTCGATCTGAAGGCGCTCAGAGAACTGGACGCGGGCAGCCGATTCTCACCGACATTCAAGGGCGAACGCATCCCGACCCTGGACGAAGCATTCGAGGCGATTGGCCCTGACCTGGTGGTCAATATCGAACTGAAAACCGTCAGTTGGCGCGCGGATGGCCTAGAAAAAGCGGCGGCTGCCGTCATCCGTCGCCATAATGCGGCCAAGCGGGTGATTGTGTCGTCGTTCAATCCATTTGCCCTGCGCCGTTTCCGCACCGTCGCGTCGGAGATTCCGCTGGGCTTCCTGTATTCGCCGGATGAGCCGATCTATTTACGCAATGGCTGGCTGCTGGCAGGCTTCAAGTATGAGGCGCGTCACCCGCATCACGCAATCATTGACGCGAATTACGTGGCCTGGGCCAAAGCGCACGGCTACCGGATCAACACCTGGACGGTGGATGATCCCGCGCGGATCGTCGCCTTGCGCGATCTGGGCGTGGACGCGATCATCAGCAATCAGCCGGACGTGGCGCTCAGAGCGCTGGAGCGCTAGGCGTTTATATCCCGAACCTGGGCCAGATCACCGTGTGGTAGGTAACAGCGCATACGAGCAGGATCGCGACGAGGGCGAGCGTGATTTTTGCGATGGGGTAGTTGTATTTTCCGGTAGAACTACCGTCGGCTTCGGCACGCTGGCGACGCTCATTGATCTTACCGCGCGCCGCCGCGCCCACGGAGACTGTGGCAGGGATCGCAGCGCAAAACAGACACATGGGATTGACCCTCTGAAATCTCGCTTTGGAGTGAATGCGGACAGTGTAACGCCGTTGACCGGCGCGTGCAATCAGGCCACTTTCTCGACCTCGGACGTGCAAAAGGCGCAGCGCGTGGCTGCTTTGGGGATTCGGCTCAGGCAATATGGACATTCGCGCGTCGTGTCCGGCGCCGCCGTCTCTTTGGGCTTGAAGCGCTCCATGAGTTTATTGACAGGTAAGACGACAAAAAAGTAAATGACGAGGGCCAGGATCACGAAGCTGATCAGCGCGTTAATGAAATCCCCGACCATGAACTTCGAGTTATTGATGGTGAAGTAAATGGCGCTGAAATCCGGCTGGCCGACAATAGCCGCAATGAGCGGTGTTAAAAGGTCTTTCACGAGGGCCTGGACGATGTTGCCAAAGGCCGCGCCGATGACGACGCCAACGGCGAGGTCAACCACGTTCCCGCGCAGGATGAAGTCACGAAAACCTTTCATGCTTTACGCTCCTTTGCTCGAAACAGGTATTGATCTATAAGGTGAAATTATAATCAATCGGGATAACGAAGGGCACTACTCGGAATCAGGCGCTTCGCTTCGGGTAGACGTTTCCCGGTTTACGGCGCGGGCAAAGATCAAGTAGCCGGTATGCCCGACCATCTCATCCTGGGGCCGAATACGCGCCTCGGTGATCTTATAGGAGCGCAGCAGCAGTTCTTCGACTTCGACCATGAACCAGTTCCCGGCGTACAGGGCATGTACCAGGTCAATCAACTGGTTGATGGTTGGCACAATCGCGCCAAAGCTGCCGCTGCCCGTCAGGGCCGCCCGCGCCTGAGGCAGGTAGTCCCACGGAGTCGGAACGTCCAGGAAGAGCGCATCGGCCTCGTGCGGATCAAACCCTTCGGCGATGTCCCGCACGGTAAACGTCACGCGCTGGGTGACTCCTGCGCGGGCCAGGTTTTTCTCAGCCACCGGAAGCAGAGCCGCCTTGCGTTCGTAACTGTAGACGTGGCCGCCGTCGCCCACCAGCAGGGCCAGGACGAGCGTCAGCGCGCCGCTGCCCGTCCCGGCTTCCACGACGCGCGTGCCAGCCTGGATTCCCAGCCTCAGCGCGATGTAGCCCAGGTCTTTAGGTTGGATAATCGCGGTTTCGTAGCGCGCGTGGGCGATCAAATCGGTTGGCTGCGCCCGGAGCAGGTAAAACAGGTGGCCCAGGTGTGTGCGAACGGCGCTGCCGTAGGCTTTCCCGACAAGGTCGGCGTGGCGGATCACTCCCCGGTGCGTATCCAGTACGCCCTCTGGCTTCAGGGTTCGCACATACTCCTTGCGATCCTGGCTGGCAAGCAGGATCGTGTCGTCGTAAGCGGCGTTTAGACTGTGAGTCGTCAATGGAGGGAGAATTTCCTGCACTGCCGGTTAGCGAGCCGATTCCAGGAATTCCGCCAGGATTTGATTGAACACCTCCGGCTCCTCCATATTGGGCAGGTGAGCCGTGTTCGTGATGACGGCTTTCCGCGCGCCCGCGATGTGCGCGGCCATGTAGTCCCCCGCAGCCTGCGAGTAGGCTGTATCCCGGTCTCCGATGACGACCAGCACCGGCAAATGAAGCTCGGCCAGGTGTTCCGAAGCCAGCGGTTGCAAGGGTGCCAGTCGCGAACCCAGGTGCTTACGCTCATGTTCGAGCGCAAGGCGATTCATTTCCAGGACGCGCGCTCGCACCGATCCCTTGACCTGCTCAGACGTGCGTCCCACGCCGTCTACCCAGATTTGCGTCTCCAGTTCGTTGATCCGTTCCCACTCGCCTTTCTTTTCCGCCTCTTCGATCTCTGCGAATTGCGTGGGCGGCGGAACGTCCAGTTGAAGGCCGCTGGGCGACGAACAAACCAGGGCCAGCGCATCCACCATTTCGGCGTGTTCCAGGCATAAATCTATCGCCGTCCCGCCCCCCATCGAACAGGCGACAATATAGGCTGGTTCGATCTTTAAGAAGCGCAGCAGCGCAACCAAATCGTCCCGGAAGGAAAACTCGCCTGCGACGGGTTCGCTCTTGCCATAGCCGCGCTGATCGTAGCGGATCACGCGGTAATGCTTCGCAAACACGGCAAACTGATCGTCCCACATGCGGCTGTCGGCGATGCCCGCATGGACAAACACGAGCGGGTGGCCTTCGCCCGCCGTCTCATAGTAGATTCGCGCACCATTTACTTCTGCATAACCGTTCGTTGAGGCTGCCATACGCCGGGATTTTACTCCTAATCTTGACCGATCAAGGCTTACAGGCTTTTGGCGCTTGACACTGTCCGCTGACGCAAATTTCTGGGCCGCAGCCTTTCGCAATGATGGCGTAGCATTTGGCTATCAGTATCGGCGTACACTGGTTTGCGCTTACCGGCACACACTGCCCATTTGAATTGCCGTTATCGGTATAGCCCTGGATGCAAACGCACTGGTTGCTGTTGTTGCGCAAATGCGTCGCTGGACAAGCTTGCCCGCAGGTACCATCGCCATTTAACAGATAGCCCTGGTTGTTGCAGGGTGTTGGTTTGGGACATATACCCTGTGCATTGGGCGGCTGATTGGCCGCGCAAGTGACGGCTGGCGGGGGCGTTGTCGTGATTTTGACCACTTTCGCTTCGGTATTCAAGTTTAAGATAATTTTCTTTTGGGCCACACAGGACAAATCTCCCAGATCTGCGCTTACGGTGACGACAAATTGTCCCGGAGTTGCCATCGCCTTCTTGATCTGGTCGTGATCGACATTGAACGTAAGGCTCGTGGCATCCGCTGCGGCACCTTGCTCGTAGTCGTAAAGAGAGAACGGCGTTCCCTGAGGAAATGAATTCCCGAACATTGTGGTGTAGGTTTTACTGTCAACGTAATCATAGAAAACGCTAAAGCTACCAGGATCACCATTGAAGTCTAGCGGTGTCCAGGTCACGGTAACGGGGCCATAAGGAATGCCTGTCACACTCTTAACGGTTAAGGTATCCAGGCATTGGTTCTTCACTGCCAATTGGGTATCAGTAGCCAACAAGCCATTGAAAATATCGTTAAGAATACAGGCTTGTGAAACGCCCAAAACACTGACGATGCCTACCACTAACTTGAGGATAGAGAGTTTAAGCATTGTAGTTTTTCCTTGTGACGATGATGTGTGGCGTCATTCTATCATGGTAATGCCGAAACCTATCCTCCGCGTTTTATTCGGGCTGTGGCGGAGACGCGATTCCCAGCACGAGAACCGGAACGTCAATATCGGCTGTGCCGCGTGTTTTCAGATACCAGACCAGTTCCTCGAAGCAGGTATTTCCGCTTGCCATCGCATCAGCAAAAACTCTGACGGGCACGATCTCGATGCCAGCATCAATCACGCCAAGATTCCTGAAGATCGTCATTTGAATTATCTCTTAACCCCCCGCCGAAGCGTATGTCGGATCGCGGCTATAAATGAGCCGGGCTGCTGGCGAAGATCGTGTATGGCCTTGAGGAGCGGAACCCTGTGCCCATAGCGCTCCGCTAACTGTTCTTGGTGGCGCATCACCCACACAAAGAAATCGGCGGCAGTGCGGTCAGGGAAGAGTTCCAAAATACCATCTCTTTCGATCATCTGTACCGACGTTTCATAGATCATGTCGTACCAGGCTTCAACTGCATCACAATAGGGCGTTTCCACGTTGTCAATCTGGTTCAGGGCAGATTGGAAATGCTCGATCCGGCACAGTAAATCCGTGTAGCCACCGGGGGCGCTCAGACGGATGTTGTGATTGGGGCGCACTGTATCCAGGCAGGTCTGCTCAACGAAATCTTTCCGCTCCGCCTCGATGAGCAGCGTATCAATATTGGCGTTGGGGCCAACGTCCGGGATGCAGTCGGTGTATTCCCACACGTAGGCTTCGATATCGGTTCCGCCAAGTTGGCGGTTCACAGAAACGCGGTGGTTGCCGTCCTTGACGAAATAAAAATCGCCAACCTTGTAGACCTCGATGGGCGGCAAACCCTCGCTACGCGGATCAAGCTGGATGGAGGCGACTTTGCGCCAGCGTTCGCCCATGTCCTCATGGATGGGTAAAAACGCGCCTGTAAAGTCGTTGTAGCGCCCGACACTGCCCACGATCTGAACGAGCGGGATGACCTTGGCGCCGCGATAGACGGCGTTCTTGAGACTGAGGCGATGGGCCAGGTCATTGAAATCAACGAGTCTATCGGTACTGCCCTGAACATTGATCAGCAACCGATGCCAGAAGGCGCGCCTGCGTGCCCGCTCCCACTTTCGTCGTGCTTCGAAATGATGTTCTCGCTGCATGTGCGTTTCCTTTCCGCCCTTATCGAACATACTACTGAGAACGGCGTAAAGTCCTGAAGTTTGCGAAGACTCTGTGCCCGCGATGAGCGAATGGCTACGAACTTGCTGCGACTGTCGGCGCAGGGGTCGCTTGGGCGGACGGCGTGCCGGGCAGATCGAGCGGCGCCTGGGGATCAATCGCGCTGACCGAGTAATTCTTGATGAAGACTTCCGCCAGGGGATCGGGGACTTTGGTTGAACTGGTCGTCGCCGTGTAGAAGCCAATCGCGCCGGACATGATCACGGGATTGATCTGCAAGTCTATGGCTACCTGGCCGTTGACCAGGGCCACAACGCGCGTTCCCAGGTCGTATAGTCTAAGGTGGTTGGACTGCCCAGCGCCTTTGGCCGCGTCAAGCGGCGTCCACTTGACTGCCAGATGTCGCAGTTCCGTCCATTGGGCATCGTTGTACAGCCACAGGCTCACCGCGCCCTGGCCGTTGACGCCAAACACATAATAATGCTTTGAATCCTGGTAGCGAAAAACAAAACCCGCGCCGCTGTCCGGCTGGCTCTTGTCGGAGATCGTCACGTCGGCATCGTAGCGCACGTGATCGCCGTATTCGTGGTCTGGATCGAACTCAGTAGCCAACGCCGTGGCCGGGCGGGTCAGGCGGATGTGATAAGCGCCGTTCTCAATGTTCCGGTAGATGGTGGGGTCGTCGGTGGTGATCGGCCAGATTTTGTCGCCGCGAATGGGGCCGAAATCGTCGTTAAAGAACAGTGGCCCGCTGGTCATCGAAGCCGCCCCGGACGTTTCGGTTCCGGAGGTCGCTTCTACGACGGATAGCGTAACAGTGGCGTCGGGGCCACTGGCAGCCGGTACGTTGCCACTGGAACGGCTCAACACCGCAATTGCCAGTACCACGACAATCACGCCCAACCCGGTGGCAATCGCCATCCAGGGCAGGCGTGTTGATCGCGTGGCGCCCGTGGGCAGGAAGACCGTCCTGCCCCTGTCCTGCACTGCCGTGACGGCGCCGCCGCCCATCGCCGTCTCGAAATCGGCCAGGAAATCCGCTGCGGTGGCGTAGCGATCCGCCGGGTCCTTGGCAAGCGCCCTCATCACAACCGAATCCATCGCCGGGGTCAGATCGGCGTTCGTGGCGCGCACGCTGGGGATCGGATCGTTAATGTGTTTGAGGATCAGCGCGACGGCGCTGTCACCCTGGTAGGGCGCTTCGCCGGACAGCATTTCAAAGAGGATGACGCCCATCGAGTAGATGTCGCTGCGGCTGTCGGCAGTGTCGCCGGTTCCCTGCTCCGGGGGCATGTACATGGGCGTGCCCACGGTCATACCGCTCTGAGTCAGCCGCGTGCCGGAGACGATCTTTGCGATGCCGAAGTCGGTCAGGACGGCCTGGCCCTGCTCGTTGAATAGGATATTGGCGGGCGTCACATCGCGGTGAACCATACCCTGCTTGTGCGCATAGTCCAGCGCGCTCAACACGCCGCGCATCACATTGGAAACCTGACTCAGCGGCAGCCGTTCATTCTGACGATGGGCATCGTCCATCAAGTTCTTGAGGGATTTGCCAGGGATGTAGGCCATGACCATGTAATAGACGGGAACGGTGTTGACCGTGACCGTGTCGAAATCGAAGACCTGGACTATGTTGGGATGGCTCAGGCTGGCGACGACCTTGGCCTCGCGCTCGAAGCGTTCCTTGAAGCCCGCCTGCTCGACCAGGTGGTCGTGCAGCACTTTCACCGCGACCCAGCGATCCAGGTTGGTGTCCCAACCCTTGTAGACCGTCGCCATCCCGCCGATGCCCAGGCGTTCGCGGACTTCGTAGCGACCCAACTTAGTTCCAAGTACGTCAACCATGCGATTCCACCCTTTGTGCGATTCAAAGGATTATAGCAAGATTTTGTTTCTTTTAGCTTACGGCGTTGCAGCTTGCGTGGGCAAATTTGTCACCTCGGCAGTGGCCTCCGCCGTAACTTGAAGGGTTGGTTGCGCTGTGGCTTCCCCTTCAACAACGCCTGCTGCCAGCGCCCCGCCATCATGTCGCCAATCCAGGCCATCGGGAATATCGAGATAGCCTGGGGCGTTGCCACGCAGGCTGGTGTGCCCGTATTGCCAAACGATCTGTTTGGTTTGCTTATCAATGACGACCACGCGATGGTTAAAATCGTCGTTGGCGATCACGTTTCCATTCGGCATTTCGACGGCCAGAGATGGCTGGTTCAAAGCGCGGTCCTGTTTATCGTCAGGAGTGTACGGGCCAAACTGCCACAACACGTGTCCGGTGTGGTCAATTTCGTAGATCGCCCCTTCTGCCAGATAGTCGGCCACGATGATCGTCCCGCGCGGCGTGGGTTGCGCGTCGGAGGGATAGTAGGCGGGGCTATCGCAACTGTAGACGACAAAACCGTCGGGCCGCACTTCACTGATCCGCCGCGAGCGAATCTCGGTAATCAGGATATTGCCGTTGGGGAGGGGTGTGGCGCCGTTGGGCCGA
>DATGFK010000687.1:0-3196 GCA_035309185.1 Aggregatilineales bacterium | reverse complement strand
TTTTCTGAGCCAGAAAGTCCTGAACGAGCACATCAATTTTGGACATGAGCACTCCTTTCGAGTTCTCCGCGCGTTTGCCTATGGCCGAGACGCGCCAATACGTATGTTGATGTTCCACGAGGTCGGGCTTGCGCGTCAGTGCTGCTTGTCACTGAATGGGCGTGACAGAGGTCACGCTTCTAACCAGGAATCAATCGCCAGCGAACCGACTCTACCTGTCAGCCCGCTGGCGATGATCAATCTATCATGTCAGTGACAGATGCCGACAATGGCATCCGGCACTGACGTTAAAGGTTACTTGGTGCTGATCGTCGGGTTGATCGGCTTTCCATTCACGACGACAGGCGCGTCAGGGCCGGGGAACTCATACACGCCGTCTGTCCCCGCATCAATATGCAGCATGGCAGAGATGGTATCGGTTATGCCTGCGTTGTCCACGGATGCAAGAACGTTGTCGTTGGCCCCCGCATGGACGTAGGCGTGGCCGATCACGTTCTTGCCGCCATCGCCTGCATGAATGGCAATCCAGCCATTCACGTCGGCGACCACGGCATCAACCAGCACGCCGCCCTGCTTCTTGATGGCATCTACCGTCTGGTCGTGAACCATAACGCCCTGCTGGACGAGCATCAGCGGCGCGACGGGCTTGCCAGACGCATCCATTACCGGCGCGTCGGGGCCAGGGAATTCGTAGGTACCCTTCGTCCCTGCGTCAATGTGCAGCATGGCAATCACTTCCGGCGTGATCGTCGTCGGGTCGTCAATCTTGACCTGGACGTTTTGGTTCAAGCCCGCCTTGACGGCGGTGTGGCCGATGACCGGCGCGCCAGTCGCCGTGGAGTGAATGACCATCCAGCCATCTTGCTTGGCAAGCACGTAAGGAACCGTGACAGTGTTGTCGCTGCCCACCACCTGAGTCATCCCGCGAACATGATCGGTTGTCCAGAACGGGTCATTGACGATAGGCAAACTTGACTTACCCAGGGCCGCAGGAGCGTCAGGGCCAGGGAATTCGTACTTGCCGATGGTACCGGCGTCAATGTGGATCATGGCGGTCATTTTGTCGGTCACTTTGGTAGCGTCCACCGGGACGGCAACGTCCTGGTTGATGCCAGCCTTGATCGGCGCGTAGCCAATCACCGGGAAACCGGTGTCGCCGTTGTGGATAGCGATCCAGCCGTCCTGTTGGGCAAGCACTTTGCCAATTGTGACCTTGTTATCGGAGGAGACGAGTTGATCGTCCACGTCCACGCCGATAACCTTGAAGGGTGGGTTCACAGGTTTGCCGCCGATCACTACCGGCGCATCCGCACCGGGGAACTCGTAGACGCCCTTCGTCCCGGCGTCAATGTGCAGCATCGCCGACATCTGCGGAGTGGCCTTGTCCATGTCAATCTTGACAGCCACGTTGTCATTTTCCCCTACGTGGACATAGGTATGGCCGACCACGTCCTTGCCATTGTCACCGGCGTGAATCACGATCCAACCGTCCACGCTGGCGACCACTTTGTCCACGACAATCCAGGTGCTATGGATCGGCTGATCGCTGATCGTCACCGAATCGCTGCCCGACGCGGCGGCTGGTGCAGTAGTTGGGGCCGCTTGCTGCACTGCGGATTGGCTTGCCGCAACAAGCGCCTGTCTGGCCTGTCCCCCCAGCGTTGCCATCGCCAGCAAGACGAGCACAACCACACCGGAAAAAAGACGAACAATCGAAACGCGCATTGTTGACTCCTTTAACGCAAAAGACCATAAACTAAGCAGATGAAATTTCAAGCCGACACAGATTAATACGCTGATTCAGGGAGAGTTGGATTTAAGGCCGTTGAAGTGAATGGTTCATGCGGTCAAATTTCGTTAAATCCAGATCGTATCTGGCGGGCGTAGAAAGTTAGGCTGACAATTGTGAAAAGTCCCGTCAGAGCTTTCACTACCGGGTGAGGACTCATAAACGTGTTTCGTTTAAGCAGCACGAATGCCGGAACAATTCGAGGAGATAAGAATGCCAGCAACTCAACCCGATGGTTTTCTTGCCATGCCATCCACTGGCAAAGGAGCCGGTGTACTTGTGCTTCACGCCTGGTGGGGCTTGAACGATACGATGAAGGCTTTCTGCACACGCCTTGCTGAACAGGGCTTTGTAGCATTCGCGCCTGACCTGTATCATGGCAAACTCGCAGACACCATTCCCGACGCGGAGAGCCTCGTCAAAGCCCTCAATACCAATCCGCTCCAGGCCGAGGCCGAGATCGCATCCGCAACAAACTTTCTCAACGAGCGGGCTGGACAAAGCGAACGCGGCCTTGCCGTGGTGGGCTTCTCCCTGGGCGCCTACTTTGCGCTGGAACTTTCCGCCGCCCATCCCGAACACATTCGTTCAGTCGTCCTCTTTTATGGCACCGGGGGCGACGACTTCAGCAACTCAAGAGCAACTTACCTGGGCCACTTTGCCGAGCATGATGATTATGAGCCGCAGTCAAGCGTAGACAGCCTGGAGGAATCGCTCAAGCGCGCGGGTCGCCCGGTGAGTTTCTATCGTTATCCTGGCACTGGACACTGGTTCTTTGAACGTGACCGTATGCAGGCATACAACCCAGCGGCAGCCAGCCTGGCCTGGGATCGAACCCTGGCCTTCCTGAAGCACCCCTCCGGCTTATGAGGCCAGCCCTTGCACTGCTGCCTCACAAAGGACAGAGCCAACGCAACGTGGAATCGTAACTTTGTCGCGCCGTAATCCCGGCAACCGGAGACGCC
The DNA here is from genome assembly GCA_035309185.1 of Aggregatilineales bacterium. Classification (GTDB taxonomy): domain Bacteria; phylum Chloroflexota; class Anaerolineae; order Aggregatilineales; family UBA2796; genus DATGFK01. The sequence continues at coordinate 442 of DATGFK010000687.1, read as the reverse complement.
TGGCGATAATGGCTGCGCTGGCGGTAATCATCTCCGCCCTTGCTGCTGACCTGACGCCAGCCAACGCGCACGCCAATCTGGTGCGCTCAGAGCCACCAGCCAACGCTGTTCTCGATATCGCGCCAACCCAGGTGCGCCTGTGGTTTTCGGAAGTGCCGGAACCTGCCTTCTCGAAGGTGCAGCTTTATGATCGCCTGGGAACTGAGATCGGCGGCGTTGGCGTACTCAAAGTTGATGGGAGCGACAGCAAACTTCTGAGTGCCACGCTGCCACCGCTGCCCAAAGGAGTGTACACCATCGTCTGGCGGGCAACTTCGCAGGTAGACGGACACGTCACTTCCGGCGGATTTGCCTTCGTCTATGGGCGCGATCAGATTCCGCCCGGCGGGCTGACACTGACCGCGCCGGGAAGCCTTCCGGCAGCCAGCGGCCCGACCCTGCC
>DATGFK010000686.1:0-9039 GCA_035309185.1 Aggregatilineales bacterium | reverse complement strand
TTCGCAAGCCTTTGATTTGCAACAAAACTGCAACAAATCTCCAATGAGCCTGCAAAGTTCGCCTAATAGAATGGTTTAGGTGCAACAGTCACCGCAGACAATAATTCATATTTTTGTTCCCAAACCGGGCCAATTGCGTTTGTGTCCCGGTCAAATTATCTACTTTAGGAGATTTCTATGCGGAAGATAAAGGTCGTTTCTTTACTCATCGTGCTGTCCCTCACCATGCTGAATGCAGGGATCAGCGGCGCACAGACAGCAGCACCGAAGACAGTCAAGCTAGGTTTCGTCGCAGACGTCAGCGGGATCGGCTACGTCTTCTCGCAATCGCAGGAAGCGGGGCTGGAACTCGCCATCGCGGACATCAACGCGGCAGGTGGAATCCTGGGCAGCAAAATTGACGCCCCTGAGATTCGCGATGCCCAATTGACCGCATCCATCGGCGCTGACGCAGCCAAACAGATGATCCTCCAGGATCACGTGGATTTCTTGCTGGGCGGCACAAGCAGCGGTGTGGCTGCTGCGCTTGAGCAGGTCGCAAAGGACAACCACGTCGTGCTTGCGTTGCACACCTCCAATGCCGCATCGCTGACCACCACAGGCGGCAATCCTTACGTCTTCGAGGTCGTTCCCAATACCACCATCGAAGCCCGTGCGGTTGCCAAGTATGTGACCAGTCAGGCCGACCTCGCAAAGCTGACCAAATGGGGAACGATTGGCCCGGATTACTCCTTCGGCCACGACTCATTCAACGCATTCCAACCACTTCTGACGAAACTTAATTCGAGCGCAAGCGTCATCAACAGCCAGTGGCCCAAGCTGGGCGAAACGGACTTGAGTCCCTTTATCACCGCGCTCCAGGGCACCAAACCGGAGGCGATCTTCAGCAATCTGTGGGGTGATGAACTGGCAACGTTCTTGCAGCAGGCACAACCGCTCGGCGTGCTGGACAACACGCCTTTCATTGGCCTGTTCGACGTGGATGTGCTCAAGGAAATTGGCAGCGATTTGCCCACCGGCAAAGCGATTTACGGCTACTCACGCGCACCGTTCTATGCTTATAACACTGACACAATGACCAAGTTCATTGCCAAGTATAAGAAGCTGACCAATGGACAATGGCCGTCCGACTGGGCCATCACCATGTACGACGCCGTATGGACACTCAAGGCTGCTGCGGAAAAAGCTGGCAGCACCAACGGTGACGCTGTCGCAAAGGCGCTGGATGATTTGAGCGTCGATTCGCTGCGCGGCCCGTTGACCATCCGTGCCTGCGATCACATGGCAAACGTCGGCGAATGGGTCGGCAAGCTGAGCAGCGCCGTAGACTCAAAGTATGGGATCGGTATTCTGACTGATCTCCAATACATCAAGGCCGAAGATACCTGGGATTCGTGCGATGCGATTGCCGCGATGCGTCAGAGCGCAGCAGCCAACGCAACCGCGACTGCTGCTGCCAAAGCGGCGGCAACGATGGCACCCACCAAGTAAGCTCAGATCCAATTTACCGTTGAGTTACTGTCGAGGGTGGTCAACCGTCCACCCTCACGGCCACTAAAATCTTTAGAATTGATAGAAAGTATCTGTTACCGGACAGCGCATTATTAAATAAGGTTTTTGCATGACCCTAGATACTTCGACCTTATTGATCCAGGTCTTAGGTGGATTGACCCGTGGGACGATCCTCTTCATCGTAGCTTCTGGCCTGTCCCTGATTTTCGGCGTGATGCGCATCATTGATTTTGCGCATGGCAGCTTGTATATGCTGGGCGCGTTTCTGGCCGGGCTATGGGGCAAGCAACTGGCAGACCAGGGCAATAGTTTTCTGGCGATGGTCATCGTGGCCCCGATTGTGATCGGACTGGTGGGCGTTGGCATTGAGACGATGCTCTTGCGGCGAATCTATAAGAAAGAGCATCTGCTCCAATTGCTTCTGACCTATGGTCTGACGCTGATCCTGGGCGACGTGGTAAGGATGACGATGGGGTCAAATCAGCCACGACTGGTTCAACCGGCTTTTCTAAAAGGTGGTATTCCCATCATGGATCGGCGCTTCCCGACCTACGACTTCTTTCTGCTGATCGTGGGTCTTGTGATCGCGGTTGCCCTGTGGCTCTTACTTTCTCGCACCCGCTGGGGGCGAATTATCCGCGCCGCCGTTTCCAACCCTGAAATACTCAGTGCGCTGGGCGTCAACGTACAATGGGTGTTTACCGGCGTATTCGCGCTGGGCTGCTGGTTAGCGGGGCTGGGCGGCGTGCTTCAGGCCAGTCGAGCACAGCCAGCGCTCGGTATGGACTCGCAGATCATCATCGAAGCCTTTGCCGTCGTTGTGATCGGCGGGTTGGGCAGCTTCGCCGGGGCGCTGGTGGGATCGCTGATCATCGGCGTGGTGCTGTCCGTAGGAATCCTGGTCGTGCCACAGGGCGCTGAAGCCCTAACCTTTGCCGTGATGGCAGGGGTCTTGATCTGGCGGCCCTGGGGCTTGCTGGGCAAGCAAGAAGCGTAGACCATGCAAACACTGATTCAACGTCTCAAGGCGCTCCCTGTACCCGGCTGGGTGTGGTATGCCCTGGTATTCATCCTGTTGACTGTCCTGGGCCTGGCCCTGGATCAATTTCCCAAGCTGCTTCTGGGTGAGATGCTCATCGCGGGCCTGTTCGCCATGAGCCTCAACCTGATCCTTGGTTATGGCGGCATGGTTCACTTCGGCCACGCGGCTTTCTATGGCCTGGGCGCCTATACCGTCGCCGTCCTATCGCAGAAATACGGCGTCCCCTTAATCCTGACGATGATCCTGGCCCCGTTCGTGAGCGCGGCTGTGGCCGTAGTTATTGGCTGGTTTTGCGTGCGGCGAGTACGGCTCTACTTTGCAATTTTGACTTTGGCCTTCGGCCAGCTCATCTATCTCCTGATCTTCAACGCGCGTGACGTGACCGGCGGTGACGATGGGTTGCAAGGACTGCTCCGGCCAGACTTTCTGAACACGCCGAATAGCTGGTTCGTCTTTACCCTGATTGTTTTCGTCATCTGCTTCTTTGTTCTGCGACTGATCGTGAATTCGCCGTTTGTGTTGACCCTGGTGGCAATCCGGGAAAACCCACAACGGGCACAGTTTCTAGGCGTAGACGTGCGACGTCACCAGTTGGTCACTTTCGTGATCGGCGCGTTCTTCGCAGGAATCGCCGGGATGCTGATTGCCTTGCACAACCAGTTCGTGGACGCCAACATGCTGTATTGGACAAGTTCGTCCGAGCCGATCCTTTCCAGCCTGATCGGCGGTATGTTCTCCCTATCCGGGCCGGTCTTCGGCGCTGGTATCCTGGTTTTCCTGCATATTGCAATCACCCAGGTGACGCAGTATTGGCCGTTTGTCCTGGGCGTGTTGACTGTAGGCATCGTACTGGTCGCACCAACAGGTGTTGCAGGGCTTGCACAGCGTTGGACAAGCGGCGTCAAAGCAAAAGTGGAAAGTTGATCGGCAATCCCTATGAGTCTGCTGCGAGTCGAGAATCTAAATAAGTCTTTTGGTGGTCTGAAGGCTACCCGCAACGTCAGTCTGAGCGTTGCACCGCAGGAATTGAGCAGCATTATCGGGCCAAACGGGGCGGGAAAAAGTACCCTGTTCAACCAGATCAGCGGGTTGATCCGCCCGGATTCGGGCCGCGTGTTTTTTGACGATAGAGACATTACGGGGATGGCTGCCCATCGCATCGTGCATCTTGGCATTGGCCGATCCTTCCAGCGCTCCAATATCTTTCCGCGCCTGACCACCTTCGAGAACGTGGAAGTGGCCGTACTGAATTACCATCGCACCGGAGGCAACCTGTGGCGTGTTCGGAAGCACTTCGGCCAAGTGAAGGATCGCGTTGAACAGGTGCTCGAACACGTCGGATTGCAAGAAAAGCGCGATCGGCTGGGCGGCCAGCTTGCCCTGGGCGACCAGAAACGCCTGGAATTTGGCCTGGCATTGGCCCTGGAACCCAAGCTGCTCTTGCTGGACGAACCCACAGCGGGTATGTCGCCAGAGGAAACTTCGAGTACGATTGGCCTGATTGAAAAGCTGGTTCACGAATTCAAGATCAGTTTGCTCTTTACGGAACACGACATTGCGATGGTTTTTGGCATCTCTCAGCACATTCGAGTCCTGCATCACGGCGAGATCGTCGCCGAGGGCACACCGGGTGAAATCTCCCAAAACCCCGAAGTCCAGCGCATTTACCTGGGTGAGAAATCGTATGGTAAGCGTCCGATGAGCCGGGTGACAGGATAACTGAGGGGATAGGTTACAACACCATGTTGCTGCAAGTTAAGGATATCCACACCTACTATGGGTTGAGCCATATCCTGTTCGGTGTATCGCTTGAGATCGCGGAAAACGAGTGCGTGTGCCTCATTGGACGTAATGGCGCGGGAAAGACCACAACCTTCCGCAGTATCATGGGCCTGACGGCGCCCAAGAGCGGGCAAGTGCGCCTGCGCGGCGAACCCATCCAGAACCGCCCGCCCTACTGGATCGCCCACCAGGGCATCGGTTTTGTGCCGGAAGAGCGCGCGATTTTTCCGACTCTGACCGTGTGGGAAAACCTGGATGTCGCGCGTAAAGCATCCCTTGGCGGTCAGGTGCGCTGGACGGCGGAACGGATATATGAGTTCTTCCCGCGACTGGCCGAGCGGCGAAACCAGTTGGGCAGCACACTGAGCGGCGGGGAACAGCAAATGCTGACCATCGCGCGCACCTTGATGGGCAACCCCGATTTGCTCCTGCTCGACGAACCATCCGAAGGACTGGCGCCCGTCGTCGTAGAAACGATTGGCGAACTGATCCACCAGCTCAAAAAAGAACATATCGCGATTTTGCTGGCCGAACAGAATCTCCACTTTGCGCTGGAACTCTCCGAGCGCGCCTACGTGATAGACGACGGCCACATCCAGTTCCAGGGAACAGTTGCCGAACTGGAAAACTCGCCGGAGATTGTCAATAAGTACCTGGCTGTGCAGGAAGAGACAGTCAGATAGGAAAACCAGAAGAGGATTTTTGGCTATGAATATTGGCCTTTTACCTACCCGTCATGCGCGCTATCGCGGCGACCATCTGGCCGTCGTCTTTGGCGATAAGCGCTTGACTTACCGCGAATTCAATGCCCGCATCAACCGGATCGCCAATGCGCTGCAAGGGTTGGGGGTCGCTAAAGGCGATAAGGTTGCCACGATATTGCCGAACTGCCTGGAACTGCTGGAAGTCTACTGGGCCGTTGCAAAGATCGGGGCGGTGGTCGTGCCGCTCAGTCCACTGCTGCGTGCGCAAGCAGTCGCTGCACTGCTCAAAGATTCAGACACGACAACGGTCATTACTAACCAGAGTATGGTTGCCGTGGTCAACGAAGCCCGTCCAGACCTGCCTGCCATCCAGGCTGATCACTACATTCTCACCGATGCGTCGAATGAAACGGGCTATCGTTCTTACGATGACCTCACTGCCAAAGCCAGCGACCAGGAGCCTGCGCCGGTTCAGATCAACGACGACGACCCCTACAACATCATCTACAGCAGCGGCACGACAGGCCTGCCGAAGGGAATCATTCATACCCATTACATTCGGGCCAATTACTGCACCCTGTTCAGCCAGGCCTATCGAATTACGCCGGAAAGCATTATTTTGCACGCAGGCTCGCTTGTCTTTAACGGCGCGTTCTTGACGCTTATGCCTGCGATGTTCGTTGGGGCGACGTACATCCTGCTGGCCCAGGCCGACGCGACCAGGATCATTGACACCATCGCACGCGAGAAAGTCACGCATATCAAAACCGTGCCCTCGCAGATCATTGGGATGCTGCATTCGACGAATTTCTCGGCGGAAGCGTTGAAGTCTCTCGAAATGCTTGGCTCCGTCGGCGCGCCCTTGCATAAAGAACACAAAGAAGAACTCGTACGCAAGCTTCCCGGAATCTTTTACGAACTCTACGGCCTGACCGAGGGCTTCGTGACCATTCTCGATAAAAACGAACAGGCGGAAAAGTTGACTTCGGTAGGCTGCCCGCCGCCGTTCTCTGAGATGCGGATTATGGACGAGGCAGGCCACGACCTGCCACCCGGCGAAGTCGGGGAGATCGTGGGACGCGGGCCGCTGATGATGCCCGGCTACTACAAGCGCCCTGAACTCACGGCGCAAGCGATCGTAGACGGCTGGCTGCACACCGGGGACATGGGTTATATGGACGAAGATGGCTTTCTATACTTGGTGGATCGCAAGAAAGACCTCATCATTTCCGGCGGCGTCAACGTCTTTCCCAGGGATATTGAGGAGATCGTCGTGCAGCACCCGGCGGTACGCGAAGCCGCCGTGTTCGGCGTACCAAGCGAAAAATGGGGCGAGACTCCCCTGGCTGCGGTGGTCTTGAACGCGACAGACGCCGTCACGGCTGAGGCACTCAAGGAATGGATCAATACGCGCGTCCAGGCCCGCTATCAGCAGGTGTACGAAGTGGTCATCATGGAAGAATTCCCGCGCAACGTGGCCGGTAAAACTCTGAAGCGGGTCATGCGGGACGAGTATTGGGCCAAGCATGGCGAGAAGATTTAGGAAGTCCCCTTTATCCCATTTGTGTGGGGCGCCAGTACGGCGCAGGAGTGAATGCAATGAGCATACAAACTCAGGCTCAGAGTAAGTTTATCAATTCCAACGGGATCAAACTGCATTACCTGGATTATCCCGGCGCGGAACCGATGCTAATCCTGTTACACGGCCTGAGCGCCAACGCATGGTCACTGGATCCGTTGGCACGCAAGCTTAGCCCTCATTTTCACGTCCTGTCCGTTGATTTGCGCGGACGGGGGCTTAGCGATAAACCCGCGTCCGGCTACTCGATGGACGACCATGCCAAAGACGTCATCGCCATGATTGACGGGCTGGGGAAGAAACAGGTGGTCCTTGGCGGCCATTCCTTCGGCGGGTTCCTGGCGTTGTATGTTGCGGCGCAATACCCGGAACACGTCTCCCGGCTCGTGTTATTGGATGCGGGACTCACCCACCCTAAAGTGGGCGAGTTAATCGGACCTTCTCTCGCTCGGCTGGGTAAAACATGGCCTAGCTGGGAAGGCTTTTTGCAGTTGATGAAGCAGTCACCGGCGATGCGCGGTTTTTGGGACTCCGACATGGAACACTACTACCGCGCCGACGTGATGACCAACGCGGATGGAAGCGTCACCACTCGCGCGACGGCGGCCAATATCACTGAAGCATCTGCGGGACTCGGCGCGGTGAACTGGGTTGAGATTTTTGGCAAGGTCGAGCAAGAAGCTATCCTGGTCAATGCTCCCGGCCCTTGCGGGCCTGACGGCACACCCGCGGTCATCCCTGGCGAACAGGGCAGGATGACTGCCAGCATGTTGCCGCACTGCCAGTACGTTGAAGTACCCGGAAACCATTACACGATGCTGTGGAGTATGGGTGTGGGCCAGATGGCCGCAGCCGTCGAAACTTTCCTCAACGAGCCTTAACAAAGCCTATAAAGGTCAGCACTATAGGAGGGCGCATGACAAAAAAAGCCCGTAACACATCTGCCGAGGCAATCCGTAATGCCTGGATGTCCGACAGCGATTTGGAAGCCAGGGCGGGGTCGCTTGCCGTCGTCAACGCCATTGCGGATACTGTGTACCACTACCTGGATTTCCATCTACTGGTCGAACATGCGCGGGATGTAATCCTCGAATATATCCCTGTCAACATGCTGACGATGTTCATCATTGACGATGCCCACGAGTACCTTGATCTGGTGGCCTGGCATGGTGTGGCGGACGAGACATTTCAGGTTGGCCGCCATTTGCCCATTAATGGCAGTTTGACCGGTATCACGGTGACAACAAAAGAGGTTGTTACTGATTACGACGTGACCGATAACAACACGGTTGAACCTAACGTCAAAAAAGCGCTGCTCAAGCAGGGGCTTCGAGGGGTAATCTCAGTTCCGCTTTTATGCCAGGAGCAGGCCGTCGGTGCTGTCAATCTGATCTTCAATGAAACGCATAAGTTGACATCACTGGAACGGGAAACTTTGCTCTCGGTCGGCAAAACGATTGGTCTGGCGATGGTCAACGCCAAGCACGTCAGCCAGATCGAGGCGGAAATTACTGAACGCCGACGGATCGAGGAAGAACTGCGGCGCTACCAGGAACACCTTGAGGAACTCGTCCAGGCCCGTACTGCCGAACTGGAAGACGCCAACGAACAGCTCCGCGCGTTGGTTGCTGAACTGCGGGCCGCCGAACATGCCTTGCGGGAGAGCAACGCACAGATTCAGGAGGCCCAGGAGCGCACCGAACGCATCAGCCAGGCCAAAACGATCTTTCTTTCTAACATGAGCCACGAACTGCGCACGCCGCTCAACGTCATCATCGGCTATACCAGTTCGATGCTGGACATGTCGCCTATTTACAATAATGTCGTGCTGCCCGACATCTACCGCAAAGATATTCAACTGGTTATGGAGAACGGCCAATATCTGCTTGGCTTGATCAACGACATCCTCGACCTGAGCAAGATCGAGGCGGGTAAATTTGAGCTGCACCGTACAGAACTCGACCTGGTAGAAATCTTCAAAGCGACCTTGACCATTGTCACGGGATTGGTCAAAGACAAGCCCGTTCAGCTTCGCCCGTCTTTCCCAGATCAATTGCCGTTGGTATGGGCTGACCCCGTGCGAGTCCGCCAGATTCTTCTCAATTTGCTATCCAACGCGGTCAAATTTACGAAATCCGGCAGTGTGACGTTACAAGGGCGGGTTGAAGGGAATTTCGTCCGGGTCTCTGTCATTGATACCGGCATCGGCATCCCTGAAAAGGCACTGCCCTACATCTTTGATCGCTTCCAGCAGGCTGAATATGATACAAGCAAACACTATGGCGGCACCGGACTCGGACTGGACATCAGCAAACAATTGACGCATATGCATGGCGGCGAAATGAAGGTCAACAGCGTCGTTGGCGAGGGCAGTAATTTCTCGTTTACGCTGCCTGTCGCGGAAAACCAGGCTGCCACAA
>DATGFK010000685.1:0-2271 GCA_035309185.1 Aggregatilineales bacterium | reverse complement strand
CCAGGCCGGCGGCGATACGTTCATTGATACCGATCATCTCCTGGCAGTCATGGCCGAAGCGAAACTCAGCACAGGCGGTTTGCTACGCCAGTATGGGATCACTCCCAGTGCTATGACCGACCTGATGGCTGGCAAGGCCGTTGCTCGTCAGAGCGCCACCACAACCGATGTGGTCGCCAACGTAAAAAAGGGATCGCTGCGCGCGGTGTACTTCCGCGAGAAACTGCTACGTGACCTGGTCAATATGCTTTCGCAGAAAGTGAACCGCCACGTGATCCTGATCGGGCCGGATGGCGTGGGCAAGCGGTCACTGGCTTACAGCCTGGGCCTGCAAATGGCGGAAGGCAAAGGCCCGGTTGGCCTGACCAAATTCGTCAGTGTTGAGGAGACGGCCCTGCTCGACAACCCGACGCAGGCCATCCAGGGTGGGCTGCGCGATGCCGTAGGCGGTGTGCTGTTCATTCCCCATATTGAGCGCTTTTTTGGTGGCCCGCGTGCGGAATATGCCAAGGCGGCTCCATTGATCCAGAAGGCCCTGCTGGGCGACAACCCGGTGATCATGGGCACGGCGACCCAGGCCGACTACGACGAACGGATCGCCCCATCCAGCGGCGTCAGCGATCATGTACAGGTCTTGAAAGTGCCAGAAGCCAGCGAGGCCGAGACTACGGAAATTTTGAAGGTCTTATCGCCTCACATTGCGTCTGATTACGGCGTGACCATTAACGATGAGGCGATCAAGACGGCTGTCCAGCTTGCCAAGCGCTACATGAGTCCGGGCGTGCCACTGCCGCGCAGTGCCGAACATCTCATGCACCGCGCCGCCGCGATGGTCAACGTGAGCCGACAGGGCCGCGAGGATGGCAAGGCCACGCTCGACGCCGAGGACGTGACGCTGGCCGCCGCACAGATCACGGGAATCCCCGTCGCCAAGCTCGGCCAGGACGAGCGCACCCGCTACGCCAGCATGGTCGAACATCTGCACGAACGGATCGTCGGCCAGGACGAGGCGGTGTTGGCCGTCAGCCGGGCAGTGAAGACGGCCCGCGTGGGCCTGAAAGACCCGCACCGGCCCATCGGCAGTTTCCTGTTCCTGGGACCGACAGGCGTGGGCAAGACCGAACTGGCGAAAGCGCTGGCCGAATTCCTGTTCGGCAGCGAGGACGCTCTGCTCGAAATTGACATGAGCGAATACATGGACGACGGCAGCGTCAACAAGCTGATCGGCGCGCCGCCTGGATACGTCGGTTATGAGGGCGGCGGGCAGCTTACGGATCGCGTCCGGGCGCAGCCGTACATCGTCGTGCTGTTTGACGAGGTGGAAAAGGCCCACCAGCGCATCATGGACATTCTGCTCCAGGTGCTGGAAGCAGGCCGTCTGACCGATGGGCAGGGCCGCGTCGCCCAGTTCAGCGAAAGCCTGATCATCCTGACCAGCAACCTGGGATCACAATATCTCCAGGAAGCCACCGTCACCGAGGAGGATCGGGAGGGAGTGCTGGAAGACGTGCGCCACTTCTTCCGCCCCGAATTTCTTAATCGCCTGGACGAGATCGTGATCTTCCACCCACTGGGCGAGGCGGATTTGCGCATGGTACTTGACCTGTTGCTAAAGAAGGAATCGGCGCTGGCGGAGGATCGCGGCCTGAACTTGAATTTCACCCAAGCTGCCAAAGACTGGATGCTGGCCCAGAACGACCATCCAGAATGGGGCGCGCGTCCGCTGCGACGAATCATCGGGCGTTCGGTGCGCGAACCGCTGGCCGATTACTTGCTGTCCGCCAATCCACCGCCCGGCACCACGCTCAAGGTAGATGTACAGCCGGGCGCCAACGCGCTCACCTTCTCAACTGCCGAGGGACAGAAGGTGTGAGGATTATCAGGTTTTCGGTGAGTCAGAATCCTTAGGTATTTGCGATCACCGTGCCGAAAGCATAGTTGACCCATGACTCAAGTTCGGGTAATGCGGCGTCTGACCGTGTCGCCAGGTTATACCGAGAATTGAGCGTTCTCAACAGGGCGCCAAGGGTATCATAATTACTGGTTGCCGCGATACTTCATCGGAAAGGCTCCCACTATCAACACCCAATTTATCTGGTTTGAAGCCATCATGAGCGTGATCTTTTTGGGCTGCTTGTGGGATGCGCACCACCGGGGCCGATTCGATGTCCTTGAACTGCTGTGGACAGCTTTCTACGGTTTCCTGCTGGAATGGCTAACTATCAAACAACTCGGCGCCTATCACTACGGGCCATTCCTGATTATGATTGA
>DATGFK010000684.1:0-3702 GCA_035309185.1 Aggregatilineales bacterium | reverse complement strand
AGGAAGCCTACTCGATTGCCATGATGATCCGCGAACAGATGTCCCTGCGCAAGCAGGAGCACCTGGTACAGATATTTGCCACCGACATTGACGAGCAGGCCATCAAGCGGGCGCGGGTCGGCCTTTACCCCAATAACATCGCCGCCGACGTTTCCCCTGAACGCTTGCAGCGCTTCTTTATCAAATCCGACGGCACCTACCAGATCAGCAAACAGATCCGCGAGATGGCTGTCTTTGCCGTGCAAAGCGTGACCAAAGACCCGCCCTTCTCCCGCATGGATTTGATTAGCTGCCGCAACTTGCTGATCTACCTGGGGCCGGAATTGCAAAAGAAGGTTATCCCATTTTTCCATTATTCCCTCAAGGCAGGCGGCTTTCTGTTCCTGGGAACTTCCGAAACGTTGGGCGACTTTGATCGCTTCTTCCACGCCATTGACCGCAAGGCCAAGCTGTTTCAACACGATAGGGTCATCGTCAGCGTCGAAGACCGCATTGACTTCGCCGCACCTGCCCTGAATGCCGACTCGATCAGCATCAGCCAGCCCCGCATAGATAAGCCAGCCACCGTGCGCGAAGTGGCCGAAAAACTCATCCTTCAGGAATTCGCCCCGCCCTGCGTGATCATCAACGCGCGCAACGAAATCCTGTATTTCCAGGGCAAAACCTCGGATTACCTGGAACCCAGCAGCGGCGATGCCAGCCTGAACCTGTTCCGTATGGTGCGTGAGGAACTACGTCTGCCGCTGAGCGCCGCTGTGCGCAAAGCCATTGAGCAGCGCCAGGAAGCCGTCGAGGACGGTGTCCACCTGTACAACGGTGATACCCTGCGTGTCGTTGACCTGATCGTCAAGCCTGTGTCCGGCCCTTTTAGTGTGCCGCAGGGCCTGTTCATGGTGGTTTTCGAGGATCGTTCTCCGCGCAAGCTGGAATTACCAGCCGAGAACGCGAGTAGTGAGCTTGACGAACGCGATCAGCGTTTAATGGAAACTGACCGCGAGTTGCAGGCCACGCGCGAGTATCTGCAATCCACCGTCGAACAGCTCGAAACGACCATTGAAGAACTGCGCTCGACCAACGAAGAGTTGGAATCGTCCAATGAAGAACTGCACAGCACCAACGAGGAATTAGAAACAGCCAAAGAGGAACTGCAATCCGTCAACGAAGAGCTGATCACCGTGAATTCCGAGTTGCAGAGCAAGCTGGACGAGCTGACCCGCAGCAACGACGATCTCAACAACCTGCTGGCAGCAGTGGAAGTGGGCATTATCTTCCTGGATACGCAGTTGAACATCCTGCGCTTTAACCCGGCCTCTACGCACCTGATCAATTTGATCCAGGCTGACATCGGGCGGCCTATGGCCCACATCGTCAATAACGTGACGGACGATCACCTGGTCGCCGACGCACAGGAAGTGCTGGAAACGCTGGTTCCCAGAGAGGTCGAGGTTGAAACCCACGACAACCGCCACTACCGGGTGCGCATCCGGCCCTACCGGACGATTGAAAACACGATTGACGGCCTGGTGATCACCTTCACCGACATCACCGAGCAAAAGCGCTCTGAGATTCAAAATAGCCGGGCGCGCCAATACGTCGAGAGTATCGTAGATACCGTGCGCGATCCGCTGCTCGTGCTGGATCAGAATCTGCACATCGTTTTAGCCAGCCGTGCCTTCAATCAGCACTATCAGACGCGCCAGGATGATTTGAACGGGAAGACCCTCTTTGAAGTGGGCAACGGCGAATGGGACTTTGCTCGCTTGCGCCAGCAATTGGAGCAAGTCGTATCTGCCAATCAGCCCCTGGAGGATTTCGAGCTTGAGCAGGAGTTTCCGGGCCAGGGCAAACGCAAAGTACGCCTGACCGCTCGCCACATCTATCCGGAAGCGGGCCAGAAGGCCGAAACGGGCCAAGGGCCGCTGATCCTCCTGGTCATTGAGGACTTTACAGACCATGCCGACAGAAGGTGACGAACTTCGCAAGCGCGCCGAAAACATCTTAAAAGAACGGCGGATCGATCCCAGTCAGGTATCACCAGACATCAAAATGCTGCTCCACGAACTCGACGTTCACCAGGTCGAGTTGCAGATGCAGAACGAGGAACTGCGCCGCGCCCAGGAGGAAACTGAAGCGGCGAGGGATCGTTATGCCGACCTGTATGACTTCGCGCCTGTCGGCTACGTCACGCTCAGTCCGAAGGGGCTGATCACACAGGCCAACCTGACCTTTGCCGCCATGCTGGGCGTGGACCGGATGAAGCTCGAAGCTCAGCGGCTGTCGCGCTACATCGTCGGTGGCGACAGCGATCCGTATTATTACCATTTAAAGACGCTCCAGGAAACTCGCCAGCCGCAGCAGGTTGAACTGCGCCTGGCGAAAAGGCCCGACCCGGGAACGCCTGCAAATTTCAGCTACTTCTGGGCCAGGATCAGAAGCGTGCCGGTGCTGGACGATGCGGGCGAAATCGCTGACTACCGCATGGCAGTGGAGGCCATTACAGAAGCCAAACTTGCGCAGGAGTCCCTCGACAAGGCGCGGGCACAGCTCCAACTGCTGCTGGATCAGCGCACGGAGGAACTGGAAATCCTGCTCAAGGCCAGCGCACAGTTAACCTCCCTGGCCCAACCTGACGAACTTCTCAACGCCAGCGCGCGCACCATTGTAGAATCCTTCCAAAATGTCGAGGCTGCCGCAATCTGGTTATTCGACGCGGCGAAAAATGTCCTTGTCGTACGCGCCGCGACGAGTTACGGGGATGCCAGGGACAATATTGGAGACACGATGCCGGTTGCGCAGTCGGTGGCCGGACGGGTTTACCACACGGGCAAATCGTTTAACGTCGGGGATACCCGTAAAGACCGCGCCGCGCGCATGGGAGCATCGCCTATCCTGGCGAGGGCGCGTTCGGCGCTGGGTGTTCCGCTGCTGGCCGGGGGCAAGGCGCTGGGCACGCTGGTTGCCTATAATTTTTCGCGCACAGAAGCCTTCACGGACGACGATAGGCGCGTGATGGAATCGCTGGGTGTGCAGATTGGGCTGGCGCTGCAAAATATAGATCTGTTCGATCAGATCATCTCCTCGCGAGCAAAAATTCGGCAGTTGGCGCACCGTGCCCTCAATATCCAGGAAGACGAGCGCCGCCGAGTTTCACATGAACTGCACGACGAGGCGGCTCAGGCTTTGAGCATCCTGAAGCTCGACCTGCAAAATGTCCGGCACGGCCTCAACGGAGGCACAGCCACCGACCTGGCCGAAGTTCAGGCATTGCGGGAGCAGATGGATGCTGCCATTGCGCTGGCAGACGGCACGATAGCTCGCGTTCGCACGCTGGCCTTCGATCTGCGTCCGCCTTCGCTGGATACGCTGGATTTCCAGGAAGCCCTGCACGACTACTGTATGAATTTCGCGGGCCGCACAGGTATCCGCGTCTCCTACCGGAGCGTTGAGGCGCCGTCCGTCTCGGATGCGATCAAGATCACGCTGTACCGCTTCCTGCAAGAAGCGCTCACCAATGCCGTCAAGCATTCGCAAGCCACCATCCTAAAGGTCACGCTCAGGCATGAGGATGACTCGCTGCTCCTGGCCGTCAAAGACAACGGGCGAGGTTTCGAGTTCTCACTGGACGGCACAGACGGCGGCCTCCGAAGCGCGCTTCAGCATCAGCAGGGGTTGGGTCTGCTGGGAATCTGGGAGCGGCACCCT
>DATGFK010000683.1:0-2605 GCA_035309185.1 Aggregatilineales bacterium | reverse complement strand
CCAGCGCATCGTCAATGGCGACGTGCCGGAGGGCCTCAAAAACAAGCGGATCATCGCCCTGGATATGGGATCGCTGGTGGCAGGGGCCAAGTTCCGTGGCGAATTTGAAGAACGGCTTAAGGCTGTTTTGAAAGAGGTTTCAGACGCCCAGGGCGAGATCATCCTGTTCCTGGATGAACTGCATACCGTCGTCGGGGCGGGCGCTGCCGAAGGCGCAATGGACGCCAGCAACATGCTCAAGCCGATGCTGGCCCGTGGCGAACTGCACTGCATCGGCGCGACCACGCTGGACGAGTATCGTAAGTACATCGAGAAGGATGCCGCGCTGGAACGGCGCTTCCAGCCCGTCTTCGTGGACGAGCCAACCGTCGAGGATACGATCAGCATCCTGCGCGGCCTGAAGGAACGCTACGAAGTGCATCATGGCGTGCGAATCCAGGACAGCGCGGTGATCGCGGCGGCCACGCTCTCGCATCGCTACATCAGTGATCGCCAACTGCCGGATAAGGCCATTGACCTGATTGACGAGGCGGCTTCGCGGCTGCGGATGGAGATTGATAGCAAGCCTGCCGCTGTTGAGCAGGTGGATCGCCAGATCATGCAGCTTGAGATCGAACGCGAGGCGCTGCGTAAGGAGCGGGATAGAGCATCCAAAGAACGCCTGCAAAAACTGGAAGGCGAGCTGGCGAATCTACGCGAGGAAGCCCGCGCGCTCCAGGCCCGCTGGCAGTCGGAGAAGGCGATCATCGGCGGTATCCGCGAGGTCAAGGCCAAATTGGATGAGGCCCACGTGAAGCTGGAACAGGCCGAACGCCGTTCCGACCTGGAAGGCGCGGCGCGATTACGCTACGGCGAGATTCCGCAGCTTGAGAAGCAATTGCAGCAGCAGGAAGCCAAAGTCATCGAGACACAGCAGAACGGCGCAATGCTCAAGGAAGAAGTGGACGCCGACGAGATCGCCAGGGTCGTCTCCCGCTGGACGGGTATCCCCGTCACGAAGCTGATCGAAGGTGAGATCGAGAAACTGCTACACATGGAAGAGCGCTTGCATCAGCGCGTGATAGGCCAGGAAGACGCCATCCGAGCGGTAGCCAATGCCGTGCGCCGCGCCCGCGCTGGCCTGCAAGACCCCAACCGGCCCACTGGTTCGTTCCTGTTCCTCGGCCCGACGGGTGTTGGCAAGACCGAACTGGCCCGCGCACTGGCCGACTTCCTCTTTGACGACCCGGAAGCGATGGTGCGCATTGACATGAGCGAGTACCAGGAGAAGCACACCGTCAGCCGTCTGGTGGGCGCGCCTCCTGGCTACGTGGGCTATGAAGAGGGCGGGCAGTTGACCGAAGCCGTGCGCCGCCGCCCGTATACAGTGGTTCTGTTCGACGAGGTCGAAAAGGCGCACCCGGAAGTCTTCAACGTCTTCTTGCAAGTGCTGGACGAAGGCCGTCTCACCGATGGGCAGGGCCGCACGGTGGACTTCAAAAACACGGTGGTGATCATGACCAGCAACGCCGCCAGCCACATTGTGAAAGCGCTTAGCGGGCAAGACCCGGCCAAAATCCGCGACGCGGTGATGACCGAACTGGACAACACCTTCCGCCCGGAGTTCTTGAACCGCATTGATGAGATCGTGGTCTTCCATGCCCTGGCGCCTGAACACCTGGCCGAGATCGTGGAGATCCAGCTTGCACGGCTGCGCAAGATGCTGGCCGAGCGGCGAATCACGCTGGAACTGAGCGACGCCGCCAGGGAGTTCCTGGCGCTGCGCGGCTATGATCCGGTCTTCGGCGCCCGTCCGCTCAAGCGCGTGATCCAGCGTGAAGTGCAAGACCCGCTGGCCCGCTATCTGCTGGATGGCACGATCCGCGACGGCGAAACAGTCACCGTGGACGTGGCTCCCGACGGCGGCGAACTGGTCTTCAAAGAGGGGCAGACGGAACGGGCGGGGTAAGCTGACTTTCCGCAATGCTTCAAGGCTGTATAGTAGGGATGCCATTCTTGGCGTCCTTTTTTGTCGTGCAATAATATATTAGCGGACGCGCTTCTGCGCAGCCCTACGAATCTAGAAGTTTTTGGGCCTGTGATGCACTGATCATAGGGAACAGGGAGACTCGATTTGGTTTATGCAGATCCAAAATCGTCAAGTTATCGGTTAGCCGAGTCGTTTCTGCTCTATTTCGAGGATGATCCTTACCATTCGTATCAGGAAAGCATAAGACACATTCGCGAGCTATAGCTTCGCATACCAAATCTGCAAGCGAGTGGATTGACCTAAAAAACTTGATCCAAACTCGCAATTTTGCACCCGGCGAACCTCTGAATTTACTTCATCGCGCAGCCAACTATCCTCTCGATGCGAACACCGACGACGAAGCGTATGTTTGGTTCGATAAACTTATCCTGAACGTCGAGCGCGAAGATGGTTTGATCGAAGAATATTGATCCTAAAGAAACGCAGACGACGCTGGGCTACGCATCCCAACAGCACTACTCAATCACCATCCACGACTGCAACCTGATCATCACCGCAGGCGCGGGCAGCGGCAAGCCGCTCTCGATGACCCCGTAACTGGTTGTTTTGTGGAAAGTAGGCAGGAATTCTCTATAA
>DATGFK010000682.1:0-7957 GCA_035309185.1 Aggregatilineales bacterium | reverse complement strand
CTATGCCAAGGCCGTTGCCCGCGACATCGAGAAAATCCAGGTCGCTGCGGAAAGTTTGAAGCGGCTCGGAATCGGCGGCACGGCCACTGGAACTGGGTTGAACGCCCATCCCGAATATCACAAGCGCATGATCGTTGAACTTGGCAGCTTCCTCCACATGGAACTGCACGAAAGCGATAACCTATTCGAGTCGATGAACAGTATGCAGGATGCCGTTTTCTTCTCCGGGGCGATTCGCGCCCTGGCGCAAGACCTGATCCGCATCGCCAACGACTTCCGCCTCCTCAGCAGCGGGCCATCCACGGGCCTGGACGAGATTCGCTTGCCAGCCGTGCAGCCCGGCTCGTCCATTATGCCTGGGAAGGTCAATCCAGTGCTGGCCGAAATGCTGGACATGGCGATGTTCTACGTACTTGGCAACGACACGACGATCACCTTCGCGGCACAGGCCGGACAGCTTGAACTGAACGTGATGATGCCTATCCTGGCCTACTGTCTGTTCCAGGAAATGGACGTGACCATCGGCGCGGTGCGGGCCTTTACCGACAAATGCGTCGTAGGCGTGACGGCCAATCGCGAGAAGGCCGAAGGCTGGCTGGCAAAGAATGCTATCGTCGCTACTGCGCTCAACCCCGTTATTGGCTACCAGAAGGGCGCCGAAGTCGTCAAGAAAGCGATAGCGGAAAACCGCAGCATCCGCGAGATTGTGGTCGAGTTGGGTTACATGACTGACGCAGAAGCAGCGCGGGCACTGGACGCGCGGGCCATGACCGAGGGCGGCATTACGGATGTTCCGGTGGCGGGATAGCCGTCCATTCTTTGACGCTAAACTGCTCGATAGTCAGCATCTTATCCTGGTTGACGCCCGGCGCAGACTGCCGGGCGTTGTTGTTGGCCGGGTCGTAGACCGCCATCTGGATGGGGTAGGTGGCCGTTTGCATCGTCGTAGCGACTGTCAGGTCACGCTCGTCTGTGAATAACTGCCCAGGCTGGTGCGCATTTGCGTAGATCGGTCCGTCTGACTGCATCGCCAGCGCACCGGCCCCTGCCCGTATCAGAAATACGTACAGCCCCACGCTGTAATCGTGATCGAGCGGCTTATCAAACGACCACCATAATCGCACGCGGAACGGCTCATTCAGATGATAGACGACCATGCCGGGCAGCAGCGTTCCCTCAAAATCCAGTCCATGGAAGCGCATCCCGTTGTCGAAGAGCACGCCTGTTACATCCGGCGGCGCCGCGTAAAGCTGGAATTGGAGCCGGGGCGGGCCAACCGAATCCAGTGCCAGGCGATCTTGGGCAACCAGCGCTGCCATCTGCGGATCGCGTGTTTCGGCAGTGACGTACCACACCCGCCGATAACCTGCTGGATTGTGGACAAACTGGAGTCCGTCGGGGAAATAAACCTTGCTAAAGTAATCCCATTCAACTGGTGAGATGGTATTGCACTTGGGGTCAATCAGGATCACGTCGTAGCGCTGCATGTGATCTTTCAGAAAGCGGTAATCGGCCAATGCAGGCGCCGGATTATCCTGGTCAATGACGGGGATGGGCATGAACATCGCGGCGATCATGATGGCGCTGCCTGCCAGGATGACGATCCGCCGGATTCGCTGCGGAGCCAGCATCAATCCCCAACCGATCCAGATCGCCGCGCCGACGAACAGCCACCACAGGAATCGCCCTGTCAGGAACCAGCCGATCAGGGGGCGGGCCGCAAAAACGGCCAGGGGAGACAATATCCACACTGTCAGTGCCAGAGAGATTGCCCGCAGGCGTAATCGGTACAGCAAGAATATCCCGGCGACGATCAACAGTGCCAGCCAACCGATGGCGGTGTAACCAGCCACTTCATTGAACATTGTACTCATGGCCGGGACGAGAGGCAGCCTGGCGACGTTAAGGCCCTGGGTGTTTTGGGCATAAGACCTGGAAAGCGCCAGGTGTGCCAGGATTCCAGGCAAGACAAGTGGCGCTCCGAGTAGAGCAGGCCGCCACCACAGCCAGATTCGCTGGCGGTAAAGGATCAACGTGAAGACGCCAACCATTACAAAGAACAGGACAGCCGTGTAGTGGATATAGAACATGATAGCGCACAGTGCGGCGATCCAGGCGGCCCGCCGCCACGTCGGGCGATAGAAGTAGCGCACCACAACCCACAGCACGACGGGGCTAAGGCCCAGCAGGACGCTGTAACCGCGCTGATAAATGCTGATCAGGATGCTATAGCCTGGCCCGGCAAAGGCCAGCATGGCGAGAAGCCCCGCAACCTGGCTGTGCTTCAATCCGATGCTGCCGCTCAGGCGGCGCGCCACGCGGTACATGGCCGCTGATCCGACCAGGATCAGCAGGACAGACAGGAAGCGATCTGCCTCCGGGTAGATTCCAACGAAGCTTTTCCAGAAGCCCATGATCAAATAGTAGAGTGGCGGCCAATCGTAGGGCGTCCAGGCCACAATCTGCGCTGGATTGCCCAGCGTCTGCCACACCGACCAGGTTTCGTCGTCAATAATTCCAGGCGGCGACAGGCGCACGATCCTGCTCAGGCTGATCAGCAGCAGAATGGCAACAATTGCAAATAGAAGGAGTTTGCGGTCACGGGGAGACTCGCGAAATTCAGTTGCGGAGAACTTCATTGTTGTCTTCAGGAATGTCCCGGTCGAATTTTGTCAGAATTTGCATGGCCTGCTCCCAACCAGCCGAATCTTCAATTGACTTGAAGGAGGCGGCCAGCAACTGCGCCATCTCGGCCAATTGCTTCGTTTGAAGGTGCGCCACCTGCCGGAGACTTTGCAGGTTGCGCCGCCCGATCTCTTCTTGCTTGATTCCAAGCAGTGCAAATGACGCGCGTTGAAGGATATTGAGTTGTATCTTCTCTGGCAAGGGTATGGCTTCCGCCAGCCGAATCAGGTCTTTTTGAGAGGCTGTTTCCAGGTGCATAATTGCATCTTGCAGCCAGCGACGGTTAGCCGACACATCCTCAAGGATCATATGCGCGTTGGCAATGGCTGTGTCCACGCGGGCCTCGTTCGTTGCCAGTTCGGCTTCACGCAGGGCGTTCTGGAAACGATAGTGACCGCGTTGGTAAGGGCTATCGGCGGGAACGTCCGTTTTGGGCCGCGCCGTTTCGTCGTAACGGTACAGGAGCCGCATGGCGTGCAAGCGCAGCACACTGCTGACCAGCGAAAGATCGTCGCCGTGGGGCTGGCCCTCGCGTTTAGCGCTATCTTTCTCGGCGTTGAGACGTTCGCTAAAAGCGACTCGTTCCTCGTCGCCAAGCAGCTTGACGTGTTGATCAAACCAAGTTTGCAATGCAAACAAGCCATCATCCAGCGATTGGCGCTTTTCGACAACATCGCCTGCCAAACTTTCAATTGTTTGCTCAATGTTCGTCGTCACGTGTACTTTTCCCGATTGGATGGCTTGCTGCGGAGACTATAACAGAAGTTCCTGGTCACGTAAACTGCTTGATTTCCGAATTGTCCTGCGCTCTGCACCCTTTGTAAATGTTTCGACGTATATTCTGCAAGTTGATAGAGTTTGAGACTGAAATCACGCTTGAACACTTTACTCAACAGCAACTATAATAGCCAAACTAACCAACTTGAACTGGAAATGTTGATGACACGACTGGTAATTGTCGAATCCCCCACCAAAGCAAAAACAATCAGCACATTCTTGCCCAAAGGCTATCAGGTAAAAGCCTGTATGGGACACATCCGTGACCTTCCAGAGTCGGCCAGCGAGATCCCGGCGGCGCAGAAAGCGTTGGATTGGGCGCGCCTGGGCGTCAACGTCGAAGCGGATTTTGAGCCGCTGTACGTGGTACCTTCCAAGAAGAAGAGGCTGGTCAAAGAACTCAAGGACGCGCTGAACGGCGCTGAAGAATTGATCGTAGCGACGGACGAAGACCGCGAAGGCGAAAGCATAGGCTGGCACCTGTTGCAAGTGCTCAAGCCGAAGGTGCCCGTGCGTCGAATGGTCTTCCACGAGATCACGAAGGAAGCCATTAATGACGCGATCAAGCACTACCGCGCAATAGATGAGAAGCTCGTCCGCGCGCAGGAAACGCGCCGCATCCTGGATCGGCTGGTCGGCTATACGCTATCGCCGCTGCTGTGGAAGAAGATCGCGCCGGGGCTGTCAGCCGGGCGCGTGCAGTCCGTCGCGGTGCGCCTGCTTGTACAGCGTGAAGAGGAACGGCGAGCTTTCAAATCTGGCGAATACTGGGATCTGAAGGCGTCCCTGGCGCCACTGGCAGCCCTGAAGAGCGAATTCGAGGCGACCCTGCAATCCGTGGGCGGCGTGCGGGTAGCCACCGGCAAAGACTTCGACGAGACCACCGGGCAGATTGCAAAGGGCAAAAAGGTTCTACTGCTGAATGCCGAGGAAGCTAACGCCCTGCGGGATCGTTTGCTAAAAGCCGCCTGGCAGGTATCCGAGATCAGTGAGCGCAGCCAGGTGCGCAAGCCGCCGCCGCCCTTTACGACCTCCACGCTTCAGCAGGAAGCCAACCGTAAGTTGCGCCTTTCCGCGCGGCAGACCATGAACGTTGCCCAGAAACTGTACGAAGAGGGCTACATCACCTACATGCGTACCGACTCGGTTCACCTTTCGGGTGAGGCCGTCGGGGCGTCACGGCACGCCATCGAGAGCCGTTATGGCAAGGATTACCTGAGTCCCTCGCCGCGCCAGTACGCGACCAAGAGCAAGGGCGCGCAGGAAGCGCACGAAGCAATTCGCCCGGCAGGCGCGCAGATGCGCAGCGCAGATGAGCTGCCGCTGAGCGGAGTCGAAAGCGCGCTTTACGACATGATCTGGAAGCGCACCATCGCCACGCAAATGGCCGATGCCCGCCTGACTTTGATCGCGGTGGAAATTGCGGTAGATGACGCGCTGTTCCAGGCCAATGGCAAGCGCATTGACTTTCCGGGTTACTTCCGCGCCTACGTGGAAGGCTCAGATGATCCAGATAGTGCGCTCGAAGACCGCGAAGTGAAACTCCCGCCGCTGAAGGAAGGCGACGCGCTGAAGTGCAAAGAGCTGGCCCCAGTCGGCCACGAAACGCAGCCCCCGGCCCGTTTCACCGAGGCAACCCTGGTGCAGACGCTTGAACGGGAAGGTGTCGGGCGGCCCAGCACCTATGCCACCATCATCGGCACGATCCAGGATCGCGGCTATGTGGTCAAGACCAACAACCAGTTGATCCCCACTTTCACGGCCTTCGCCGTCAACCGGCTGCTTGAGTCGCATTTCCCTGACCTCGTGGACGTGCAGTTCACGGCGCGTATGGAACAGCAGTTGGACGATATTGCGGAAGGCGACGCCGCCTGGCTGCCCTATCTGCGCACGTTCTACCTCGGAGATCGTGGCCTGGAAGCGCAGGTCAATGAGAAAACGCAATCCATAGACCCCCGCGAAATCTACGCCCTGGCCCTGGATGAACTGGACGCCCGCGTGCGGATCGGGCGCTACGGGCCGTACCTCGAGCAGCGCAGCAATGGCGACGCCGTGCGGGTATCCCTCCCGGAAGAATTGGCGCCCGCCGATCTACAGCCTGCCGAAGCGCAACGCCTGCTTCAGCAGAAGGGAGAAGGCCCCAACGTCCTGGGCCACCATCCTGAGAGCGGTGAACCCATCTTCTTGATGAACGGACGTTTTGGCCCCTACGTGCAGCTTGGCGAGGCCGAGAACACAAAGGATAAGCCTAAACGCGCGTCGCTGCCTAAAGGCATGAAGCCGGAGGATGTAACTCTGGAAGCCGCCGTAGAATTGCTGCGGCTGCCGCGTAACCTCGGAAAGCACCCCGAATCCGGCACGTCCGTCGAGGCGGGCTTAGGGCGTTTTGGCCCTTATGTGAAGCACGACGGGCACTTCCGTTCGCTGGAAGCCTCTGACGACGTGCTGACTATCCAACTGCCACGCGCCCTGGAACTCTTGAGCCAGCCTAAACGCGCCCGCGTCGCGCGCACGGCAGCCAAACCGCTGCGTGAACTCGGCGCGCACCCACAGGATCAAAAGCCGGTGGTGCTCATGTCGGGTCGGTACGGGCCTTACGTGAAGCATGGCGACATCAACGCGACGCTGCCGCGTAACGTCAAACCGGAGTCCGTGACGCTGGAGCAAGCGCTGGTGCTGGTTGCGGAGAAAGCAGCCAAAGGGCCGAGCAAACGTCCCGCACGCCGACCTGTGAAATCGTCGCCAAAATCGGTCACTCGTAAGCCAGCCAGGAAGACCGCTGTGGGTAAAGCTCCCAAGAAAGGGCAGAAAGCCAAACCAGGCAAGTAAACCGAAATCCTGCGAACTACATAAGGTCTGAATCTGCTTACTGAGCCAGGGCCTTAAAATGTCAATTCTTTACGTCGTTGACAGTCGTCCAGTATTCCCCTACACTATACTTCCAGCGGATATAGTCTAGGATGCGACCTTAAAGTCAGATGTCAAAAAATAGCCCTGAGCAGATGCTTCCCCTGACCCCTGCCGTCTTTCACATTCTGCTGGCGCTTGCCGACCGGGAACGCCACGGATACGGCATCATGCAAGAAGTGACCGAAAGTACGCAGGGACAGGTTCAAATGGGGCCAGGCACGCTTTATGGCACGATCAAACGCATGATCGCTTCAGACTTGATCGAGGAATCCGACGAGCGCCCCGACCCTGAACTGGACGATGAACGCCGCCGTTATTACCGCCTGACCACATTTGGACGGCAGGTGGCTGCCGCCGAGGCCAGGCGGTTGTCGAGCCTGGTTGGGATTGCCCAGAGCAAGCGACTCATCGAGGGCCTAGTGTAGTGTCCAGCACGGATCACGTGCCAAGCCTGAAAACCTCTGAGCGAATTTACCGGGCACTGCTGCACTTTTACCCGGTAGATTATCGCCGGAAGTACGGGCCGCTAATGGCCCAGGCTTTCCGTGATCTGTTCCAGGACGTGAATCGCGCACAGAGCAAAGCGCGGCTGGCCCGTTTCTGGGTGCATACCCTGGCCGATGTCGCCACGACTGCTGCTGCCGAACATGTAGATATCCTGCTGAACGGCCCATCTGCTCCTGATGTCCACTTCCCCGCTGTCGAACTCCATGATGTCTACAAAGGCTTCGAAACACGAGGCGGCAAAATCCGAATGGCTTTGGAGAACATCAATTTATGCGTTCAGTCCGGCGAATTTGTCGCCGTCGTGGGGCCAACAGGCTGTGGTAAGTCGACCCTGCTGGGGTTGATCGCGGGGCTGGATAAACCCAGTCACGGCCAGGTTCTGGTTACAGGGAAGGCCGTACACGAGGTCAGCCGAAGCGTTGGCTATATCTTCCAGAAGGATGCGCTGTTCCCCTGGAAAACGGTTCTGCACAATGTCGCAGCGGGGCCGATCTTTCGTGGTATGCCCAAAGAAGAGGCCATCCTGGCTGCGCGAAACTGGGTTCGGCGCGTCGGCTTGAACGGCTTTGAGGACTTTTACCCCTTTCAACTCTCCGGCGGGATGCGCAAGAAAGTGGCACTGGCCCAGAGCCTGGTGATTTCGCCCACAGTGCTGTTGATGGACGAGCCGTTTACCGACCTGGATGCCCAGACGCGCGCCTTCATGGAGGATGAACTGTTAGACGTATGGGCCTCGACCGAGGCCTCGGTTGTATTTGTCACACATGATCTCGAAGAGGCGATTGCGCTGGCGGATCGCGTCGTCGTGCTCACTGCCGGCCCGGCGGCGATCAAGGGCATTTACCCGGTAGACATCCCCCGCCCCAGGCGCGTCGCTGAAGTCCGCTACCACCTTCGCTTCACCGAACTGCACCGGGAAATATGGGAAGACCTTCGGGCCGAAGTTTCCAAAAACTACGAGCGTGATAAGCACCATACGCAGCCAGCCCAGACGAATCGCTTCTTGCGGGACGCTGATAGACAGCGCGCCAGACACCGAGAAATCTGACGGGCCGTCGCTAAGGTCGCCTCAAGGCAT
>DATGFK010000681.1:0-2156 GCA_035309185.1 Aggregatilineales bacterium | reverse complement strand
CACAGATGTCACGATGTTCTGCACCCGCGCAACACCATATTGGGGAGATGAATAAATATGGATGGAAACGATATCAAAGTATGGTGCAGCACCCAGATCGTATAGAGCCTGCAAATAGTTGCTGCCGTCGGCGTTCAAGCCGCCATTCGCTAATCCGCCTAGAACGACCTTTGCTGTTGGATCAACGGCTTTAATCGTGTTATAGGTAGCCTTCAGCAACACAAGATAATCAGCAGCACTCGGTGTTGGAGGCCAGAACTCCGCAATATTCGGCTCATTCCAGACTTCCCAATAATGTATCGCCGATGTATCGAGCGTGCCGTGTGTCCCACTGTAGTGTTCAACCACATTCTGAACATAGCGCAGCCAGTCGCTAAGGTTCTTGGGACGGTAGCGATCTACCGGCGACAGATCGCCGCGCTGCGCCTTGAGCTGATCTGGCGCAGTGGACGACCAGGCGGGTACAGCCATCAGGATAGGCAGCACCTGGATATGGTGCTTGGCGGCGATCCGCACAACATCGTCCAGATGGGTATAGTCAAACGGACCGTCGTGCGGCTGCAAGTCTTTCCAGGCCCAATTCATTCGTACCCAGCCAATACCAGACGCTTCCATCATCCCCAGAGCATGTTCCAGGCGATCCGGCAGATACAGGCCCGGCCAACCAAGCACCTCATTAACCCCAAAGCGATTCAATCCACTCGTTGATTGGCAAACAGGCTGTGTCACAGCATTGGATGAAAGGAGACTCAACAGTGCGAATCCAACCAAGATCAATATCAATATTGACGTGACGCCCAGCCAAATATGCTGTCGCTGCACGTTGTCACGAACGGTCGTGATGTAATCACCCCCACTCGACTCTACAAATTCAAGCCTTCCGCAATTGCCCGCAGTTCGTCGTCGGTGATGCCCAGATAGCGCTTCGTCATACTGATGTTGGAGTGATTGAGCTTGTGCATGATCAGTTCCATTGGTACGCCGCTCTGCCGTGCCTGATAGCCCCAGGTCTTGCGTAGCGTGTGCGTGCCATAATTGCCCGGTAGCCCCACGGCGCCGCACATCTCGGCAATGAGCCGCCAGGCCTGGAAGCGGGTCAAGGGCCTGCTGTAATTGTAATCACTCAACTTGGTCGAGAAAAAGACGTAGTGTTCGGGCTTATTCTCGATCCCAGGGTAGGCTGGGATATATTTATCGAGGGCTTCACGGATGCTGGAGTTGACGACGACTTCATTTCGTTTTTCCCGTTTTTCCTCGCGGATTAGAAAGCGATCCCGGTAGTTGCCGTGCTGGTCAACAAAATCACCGATGCGCAATGGCAAGAGGTCAGAAATGCGTAAGGCGGTGTTGATGCCTACGACGAACAAAAGGAGATCTCGGTAACGTTCCGCACCGATCAGGAAATTCTTGATCTGGGTGATTTTTCGCTTGTCGCGGATCGGATCGACGAAGTCCATTCGACAGCCCTTTTTGATGCAACCTTACATTCGACTGATGCAATTATGTAGCATGAGATCGTTTTTGGCAAATTTTACAGTTTTCATGGAATTTGTCGCTGAGAGGGTTTCTGGGTTTGAAGCAACTCAATAGGTATTGTGTTGTATGAGCAGTTTTGTGGGGTGATCATATCGGGGAAGTTGTAGGTTCTCTTGCGAATTTCGTGAAAAGGAAGTTAAGACAATACGCGGAGCCGCAAGAGGTCAAATTTAGCTCTGCCGAACATCTGGCGCTTTACGAATTTGATGCGATTCACGTGGCCTTCGACCATCCCGTTGCTGTAGGGTAAGGCGATGGCCGCTCTGACAGCGTCATAATCTCGCAGAATGCCACGGGCAAAAGAACGAATTTCTCGGAGTGTGGAGTGAAGACTTTGTTGGAGCCATTCGCCAAAGGAGTGGAGTAAACCCTCACGCACAATCTGTGCAAAACGTTGGGCTGTATCAGTAGCGATACGGATGTCAGGATGTAAATCAGGCAGTGCGGAACGCAGATGCTGGTCATCCTCGGTCAGTTGGTCAGGTCGAGCCAGCAACAGCCAAGCTGCTCGGCGTGGGCTGAGAATTGGAAGGGCTACAGGAACTTGCAACGCTGTTCGCACATAAGGTGGCAGCCCTTGCTCTTTGCGAACACGTGCCATGAACTCGGCGACGACAGAA
>DATGFK010000680.1:0-5151 GCA_035309185.1 Aggregatilineales bacterium | reverse complement strand
GCGCAACCTGGTAAAAGATCTTCCGCTCGGTGGCGAAACGATTCACGTGCTGCGCGGCATCAGCCTGGATATTTTCCAGGGGGAGCGCGTGGGAATCGTGGGGCCGTCTGGCAGCGGCAAATCTACCCTGCTTGGCTTGATGGGTGGCCTGGACAGCGTGACCAGCGGCACGATTGAGATTGACGGCGTAGACATCACACACCTGTCCGAGAATCGATTGACCGAAGTCCGCAACGAAAAAATCGGGTTCGTCTTTCAGTTCTTCAACCTGGTTCCGACCCTCACCGCGCTGGAAAATGTGGCTTTGCCTATTGAATTTGCTCGTCATCCAAAATTTAAGGCCCGCCAACGCGCCCAGGAACTCCTGGAACTCCTGGGTATGGGAGACCGCATGAAGCACCGGCCCTCGCAGCTTTCCGGTGGTCAACAGCAGCGAGTAGCCATCGCCCGCGCCCTGGCAAATAACCCTCCGCTCTTGCTCGCCGACGAGCCAACCGGCAACCTGGACACCGAATCGGGCAAGGTCGTGCTCAAGACACTGGCCGATGTCCAGCGCGAAACCGGCACAACAGTTGTCGTCGTGACACACGATCCGAAGATTGCCGGGGGCATGGAGCGCGTCCTGACGCTCATTGATGGGCAACTGGTGGAAAGTGCCGAGGCCGTACCTGCATGAAACATCTGGCTTTTTACGTCCGATTTGCCTGGCGCGACATGACGCGCAATGGCCGCCGCACGGCCTTTGCCCTGTTCTGTATTGCGGCGGGCGTGGCGGCCATCGTGGCCTTACGCTCCTTAAGCCTAATGATCGCTGACTCGCTGACCATCAACTTGGCGGGGGTCAATCATGGCGACCTCCGGGCGTCGCTGGCGATCCAGGGCGATAACCTGGTCGGCAACTTCTCTGGCCCGGACGGGCGCTCGGCATTTTCGCCGGAACTGGTCAAACAGGTTGATGATTGGGCCGCCGCGAACGACATCCAGACGACCAACGTGATCACGGACGCCAACATCCAGGTTGCCCCTATGGACAATCAGCAAAACGTCGGGCGTCCTCAGTTCATCAGTTCCTATTTGATCGATCCCGCCGTCTACCCGTTCTATGGCGAGGTTACGGCGCTTGATCCGCCTGGAACACCGCTGTCGAAGTTGTTCACCGGCGGCAACGATGTGGTGATCTCGCAAAATCTGGCTCAGAATAACGGCATCAAAGTGGGCGACCAGGTGCGCGTAGGGCGCACGACGCAGCCTTTCACGGTACGCGGGATTGTGCCGACCGATGTAGAAGGCAATTTGCGCAATCCATTGGCCGCATTTTTTGGCTTCGCGTTCTTCAATATTGCCCAGGCGCCCACCTTCCAGCTCGATCCCAATCCTGATGTGATCGATATGAGAGCCAGGCCTGGCGCCAACGTTGATGCGCTGGCGGCATCCTTAAACACTGCCGTTCCCGGCCTGGATATTCGCACGACCACGGATGTGCGCCAGCAGAACCAGGCGGTCTCGGATGTCATAGACCGTTTGATCGTCATCATGGGCCTGTCAGCGCTGCTCATCGGCGGAATGGGCATCATCCACACTATGCTCGTTGTTGTCAGCCGCCGCACCGTCGAGATCGCGGTACTGAAGACAAGCGGGGTGCAAGCCAGGCAAATCACGCTGATGTTCCTCATTGAATCAGCGATTATGGGTTTGCTCGGCAGCATCGGTGGCGCGCTGCTTGGAATTATCTTCTCGCTGGGTGTCAGAGCGTTCACGCAGACTGTATGGCCGCAGTCCCTGCCCTGGGCAGTCTATCCTGAGGCGCTCATCCAGGGCATCGTGCTTGGCGTTGTCGTGACGACCACCTTCGGTTTTTTGCCAACCCTGGCGGCGGCATCCGTACGGCCTGCCGTCGTGCTGCGTCCCAATGAGAACACCTTGCCACGCACAGGTTGTCTATCCACGATCCTGGCCCTCGCCGTATTGATTGTCGTCGTCGGGATCATAGCCGGCCAACTGGTTCACAGCCTCCTGATCGGCCTGCTGCTGGTGTGGGTAACCGCGATCTTCCTGGGCTTTGCCGTCGGCATTCTGTGGTTTATGATCGCAATCATCAGCCACTTCCCGGCCTTCGGCAGTGTGGATTTGCGGCTGGCCTTGCGCGGGATCAGCACCCATCGAGGGCGTACCGCTTCGACACTACTGGCCCTCATCGTTGGAGTATTTTCGCTCAGCGCCATCACGCTGGTGGCCGCCAGCATTCCGAGCCTGCTCAACATCCAGCTTTCCAACGCGCTTGGCGCCAACGTGATCGTCCTGGAGATCGTTCCAGCGCTGCAACGTCCATTCGTCGTGGCCCAGCTAAAAGCCAGCCCCGGCGTGAAGACCTATAATCAGGTTGGCGCCTACATCGGCAAACTGGCCGAGGTCAACGGCAGCGCTGATTTTCTGAATACTATCCCCAGTTCTAACCAGGTGATCCCCTTCGGCGGCAAAAACAGCCCGCGCCTCACTGCAGGCGACATGATGGCACAAAAGTTCGGCAGCTTTTCGACGGTAGACGTGACTGCGCAAGGCTTCCAGGGCGCCACAGTTCAGGAAGGCCGCTCGCTGAATGCCCAGGATTCTAAGCAGCACAATGCCATCTTGAATACGATGAGCGCCGCGAATCCATTTGGCCTGAAGGTAGGCGACCAGGTCACCTTTGCTATTGGCAATAACAACGTGACCTTCACTATCGTGGGCATCAAATCAGATCAGCCTCCGTTGTTCGGCGCATTCACAGTGCCAGTTGACGCGCTGCCGCCCGGCCTCAGTCCGACCTTCGAGTTTGCCACTGCCGAGGTAGACGAGGCGCACTTGAATCAGACCCTAGTCAACCTTTCCACCGTACCCGGCGTGTTCCCCATTGATCTGAGCTTCATCGAGACCCTGCTCCGACGGCTGTTGTCGCTGTTCACCGCGATCCCGACAGTCGTTGCCGTGCTGTCGCTGTTTGCCGGGGCAGTAATTATCGCCAATACGGTCTCTCTGGCGACGCTCGAACGGCGACGCGAAGTAGGCGTCATGAAAACCGTGGGACTCAAGGGCTGGAGGGTTTTGGCCCAAATGGTGCTAGAAAACGGGCTGATTGGCTTGCTGGGTGGACTCATCGGCGTGGGCATAGGGGTCATCATGACGGTACTCTTCACCCTCGGCTCCAATATCTCGATTTTTCAGGCCGTATCGTGGGGAGCAGTGGGCTGGCTGGTGCTGCTCCCGCTGGCGATTTCCGTCGGCGCAACGCTGCTGAGCGCCTGGACAGCGGCGACTGAAAAGCCGCTCCACGTGCTGCGCTATGAATAAACGGGCCTGACTCAAGTTGTTAAGCGACGTTTAACGCTCTTTTCTCCTGCCAGGGGTATTATGGCAAGGGATGCCTTAAACCTCGACCCACCTCGGGTTGTGCAACAGGAGAACGCTGTATGTTGAGAAAAGGTTCCGTAGCTGTCGCGATGGTGGCAGCCATGCTGGCTGGTTTCCTGCCAGCGTTTCAAACCGCGCACGCTGCAACCGAAATCACCTTCTGGCACGCCATGACCGGCAATAACCAGAAAGTGGTTACGAGCCTGGTGAGCGCGTTTAACGATTCTCATTCAGATATTCACGTCACCGAGCAGAACAAAGGCGCAACGTACAACGACGAACTGAACGCCGTCATTGCAGCCATGCAGCAGAAGCAGGGGCCGAACCTGGCCCAGATTTTTGATCTGGGCACCCCGCTGGCGATTGATTCGGGATTCTTCACGCCTGTCGAGTCGGTGCTCTCTGCTGACCAGTTGAAGCAGATCAAAGGCGACGTGGCCGGGCCGGTGCTGTCATACTTTACGGTCAATGGCAAGTTGAACTCCATGCCCTGGAACAACTCGAATCCGCTGCTATATTACAACAAAGATATGTTCAAGGCCGCCGGACTCGACACCGAAAAGCCTCCCGCAACCTGGAAGGAACTGGAGGACGATTGCGCAAAGTTAATGGCCGCCAGCGTTGCTCCGAATTGCATCAGCATTGCCATTTACGGCTGGTATTTTGAGCAGTGGATGGGTCTCCAGGGCGCGGAAATTACCAACAATGGCAATGGTCGCGCCGGACGCGCCACCGAAACGAACCTGACCAGCGACGCGGCGAAGGCCATCTTCACGTTCTGGAAAGATCTCGCCGACAAGAAATACTGGATTTCTACCGGCAAAATCTTTGACACGACGGGCGCCAAGCAATTGTTTGCTTCCAAGCAGGCCGCCATGATGCTCGAAAGCACCGGCGCCCTCAGCGGCCTGTCGCAAAATGCCAAAGACAATAATTTTACGCTGGGAACCGGGTTCTTCCCGGCCAATGATAAGGTGGATCGCGTCGGCGTGATTGTCGGCGGGGCCAGCCTTTGGGTTGGCGCGGGCCATTCTGACGACGAGAATAAGGCTACGGCCACCTTCATCATGTGGCTACTGGCCCCCGAACAGATGGCGAAGTGGCACCAGGGAACCGGCTATCTGCCGATTACCACGAGCGCCCAGAAGATGTTGACTGACCAGGGCTGGTTCACCCAGAATCCCGGCCAGAAGACCGCCGTGGATCAGTTGAATGCCGCCAAGGCTACGAGCGCAACTGCTGGCGGGCTGATGGGGCCGTTCCCGCAGATCCGTTCGCTGGTCGAACAGGCGATCCAGAGTGTAACCTCCGGCAGCGCCACCATTGATGACGCGCTGAGCCAGGCGAAGATAAAGGCAGATCAAGCCCTGGCGGATTACAATAGCCGTCTGTCGGCGACTCCGGCTGCTACCGCTGCCCAATAAAGCGTCACACGGAATCCTGATAATTGCTTGAGGTGTGATTCTACTCGCTGAGCCGGGGGATTAGTCTCCCGGCTCAACTTAACGTTGGAGAATTCCCTATGCACCAGGCCATCTTCCGAAACCGGTGGCTACCCTATTTACTTCTGCTGCCCACCCTCATTATCCTTGTACTGTTCCTTTACTATCCAATCCTGCGTACTTTCCAGCTCAGCTTTTACAAAGCGGCGCCAAACGGCCTCGACCTCAGCTACGTGGGCCTGGATAACTTCCGCCGTCTACTCGATCCGCAGATTCAAGTGACCAAAGATAACGTCCTTCAGATCAATGGTGATTACCTCAT
>DATGFK010000679.1:0-2355 GCA_035309185.1 Aggregatilineales bacterium | reverse complement strand
GAGACACAGGGCCAGATTGTCTCATCACCGGTGTTTGCCAACGGCGCGGTCTATTTTGGAAGTGTGGATAAAAACGTCTACAGCGTGGAAACCAAAAAAGGCAAACTACGCTGGGCGTTTGAAACCGGCGGCCCCATTGCGTCGTCGGGGGCACTTCTTGATGGCGTGCTGTATATCGGTTCCACCGATCACTATTTGTACGCCTTAACCGCATAACCTCGGAGATCGAAACTCATGAATCTTATCCGTCGCTTGTTTGGGATGCAGTCTCCCGACGCTGTAGATACAGCGCGAAGTGCCGCGGTCACAGTTCCCGCCAGTTCACGTGGAGGTGCAGTTCCAGCGGCAGCGACTCAGTCGAAGCCGTCCGCATCCCCGGCGTCCCCGATGGCTGCAACAGACGTTGCCGCGCCAACCAGAACCCCTTCACACACTGAAGAGGAAATTAGCGAGGCCGCCAGGGTGGATCCGACTCCGATGATCAGCGATCCGGCAACCAAACAGCTTCCCCCGATAGATGCCACACTTGGCAAACCTACGCAGCGCGTCGTCTATGGCTACAGTTCAGATATTGGCATGATCCGCAGCAACAACCAGGACTCGATGCTGGCCTTCTTAAGCACTTTACACAGCGTGGAAAATCAGCCAGATTTTGGTCTGTTTATCGTAGCGGATGGCATGGGCGGGCATCACGAAGGGGAAAAGGCTTCGGCGATTGCGGTACGCACCATTGCTGAACACCTGATCGACAAGTTTTACATGCCCATACTCAAAGGCCCCAGTCTGAAAGACGAAGACCGCCCGATCATCTCCGAAGTCCTTGCCGACGCGGTGCAAAAGGCAAATACCGTTGTCTCAGGTGAGATTCCCGAAGGCGGTACGACTGTTACGGCTGCGGTACTCTTGAACGACCTGGTCTATATTGCCCACGTGGGCGACAGCCGGGCCTATCTGATCACAAAGGACGGCATTGAACAGGTTACGCGCGACCATTCCCTGGTGCAGCGCCTGATTGAACTCGATCAACTGACGCCCGATGAAGCGGCTGTGCATCCGCAGCGCAACGTGTTGTATCGCGCCATCGGGCAGAGCGAGAACCTTGAAATTGACGCTGTAACGCGCAAACTCAATCCTGGCTCCCGACTGCTGGTATGCTGTGATGGCCTGTGGAACCAGGTTTCCGACGAAACCTTGTTGCAGGTGGTCAAGGGTTCAAAGACGCCCCAGGAGGCGTGCGACCACCTGATTCGACTCGCCAATGACCGGGGTGGGCCGGATAATATCACCCTGATTCTTGTGCAGGTTCCGGGATAGGCAGGTCATCCGGGTTGATACAGGAGCCGCGTCGTGCCACAGCCAAACAATCTTTATGAAATCCTGGGTGTCCCACCCAGCGCGCCAGTCGAAGACATCCGCAAGACCTATCGCTCGGCTGAGCGCCGCTTCCATCCTGACGTCAACCCCCATCCGGGGGCTGCGCGCCAATTCGAATACATCAAATCCGCATACGACGTGCTGGGCGATCCGGATTCCCGTGCTGCGTACGACAGCGAACATTTGAAGGCGGGCGCAGAAAAGGCCCACTTCAGCCTCCGCATGACACCAAGCAAACGTGTCCTACGGGTCATAGATGAGACGCAAGTATTATATCTGCTGATGGAACTTATCCCGGAGCATGAGCGTACGCCAGAGGTACGGGAAAGTAACCTGAACCTCACCATTGTGCTGGATCACAGCACCTCCATGAACGGTATTCGTCTGGAGCGTACACGCGCTGCCGCCTACCAGATCATCGATCAACTGACCGAACGTGACATGTTATCGGTGGTTACCTTTAGTGACCGCGCCGAGGTACTTTTTGCGGCCAATCCCGTCACCGACAAGCCTACCATACGGGCGATGGTGGCGACAATGCAGGCCGCGGGCGGCACGGAGATTTTTCAGGGTCTGGAAGCGGGCCTGAAAGAAAATCAGCGCCACGCCGGGCGCAAGTTCGTCAATCACATCATTTTGCTGACTGACGGCAAAACCTACGGCGACGAGGAAGAATGTCTCAAGCTGGCGGACAAGGCCGTGAGGCTGGGCATCGGCATCAGTGCAATGGGCCTGGGCGATGAGTGGAATGATGAGTTTCTGGATCAGCTTGCTGGCCGCACCGGTGGAACGTCGCAATATATCAGTTCTCCAAATGCCGTCGTGCGTTTCTTGAATGATTGCGTGCGTGCCCTTGGACGCTCCCTTGCCGAGCGAGTTGCTATTTCCATTGCACCCGATCCAGACATCATGATCGAATCGGCTTTCCGCCTCTCGCCAAGCTCGCAGCCGCTGTCCGTCGCCAGCGACCCCATTCCGCTC
>DATGFK010000678.1:0-16221 GCA_035309185.1 Aggregatilineales bacterium | reverse complement strand
CACGATCCCAGGCGCATGAAGGTGCAGCTTAGCATAAGCTGATTGCAGGCCGCAGGCAACAACTAGCCTTACCAGAGAACAAGAGCAAGGATCATGGGGAATGACAAAGCCGACATCGTCGGTGTGCGGATCTTCGACGACAATTAGTCCTGGGCGCTAGAGCTGCGTCCAGGGAGCCATCTGCCGGATTTGGCGGCCAGTTCGTAAATTCTGCGCCGGGCGTCCCGTGTGGTGTTCTCACGGATTCGGCTATTCTATAGATTTCGTGTCTTATGGACAGCGAGACACGCTGGCCCGGTCTCGAAAGCCAGAAGTTCTCAGGCGTTGATTTGCTTAACCTGTTTCAGATTGTTCTTGACATGGGCCATGACCAGCGAACGCACCTCGGCCAGCAATTGATCGCGCGGGTAAGCGCCCTTTTGAACAATTTGTTGTACGTGGCCGTTCAAGCGCTGGCGATCATCAAGGCTGAGTTCCATTGCTGTGACTACGACAACTGGGATGCTCCGCCAGTCTTTGTTTTTGCCAATTTCCTCAATAAACTGAAAGCCATCCATTTCGGGCATCATCAGATCGAGCAGAATCATCCCTGGATGGCTGTCGCGAACGCGATCCAGTCCGACCCGCCCGTTTTCGGCCTCGACGACGTTCCAGCCGTCCTTTTCCAGCATCCGGGCCATGATCTCTCGTATCGAAGCATCGTCCTCGACAAGGAGAATTTCGCAGCTTTGAGCATCGCACTCGTATTTGCGCAGCACGGCCAGCAGCCGTTCTTTTTCAACAGGTTTGGTGAGGTAGTCAGCGGCACCGAGCGCATAGCCCATACCCTCATCCGGGATAATCGTCATCATGATCACCGGAATGCTGGCTGTCTGGGGATCCGCCTTGAGCGCGGCAAGTACCGACCATCCATCCATCCTCGGCATCATGACATCGAGGGTAATGGCATCCGGCATAAGATCTTTGGCTTTGGCAAGCCCTTCCTCACCGCTGCTGGCGACTTCGACACGGAAACCTTCGCGCATCAGTGAGCGCTGCATCAGTTCGTGGACAGTCGGATCGTCATCAATGACTAGCACCAGGGTTGCACCAGGCACAGTGGCCGACTTGATTTCGCCAACAGGCAGGGGTTGGGCCTTGGTGACCACGGCGGGCAAACGCACTGTGAAGATAGACCCTATGCCGATTTCACTTTCGACCTGGATGTTGCCGTTCATCATGTTGGCGAAACGTTGGCTGATGGACAAGCCCAGGCCTGTGCCCCCGTATTTGCGAGTCGTCGAGTTATCGGCTTGCGAGAAATCTTTGAACAGCTTGCCGATCTGCTCTGGAGTCATGCCGATGCCGCTATCGGTGACGGTAAAGGTCAACCATTCGACGCTGTTGATTGTCTCACGGTCAGCATCGAACGTGATGCGACCCTCTTTGGTGAATTTGCTGGAATTGCTCAACAAGTTGAACAGGATTTGGCGGACTTTGGTCAAGTCGCCACGCATCGAGGCCAGGTCATTTTGGACGTTCACCTGTAGCCGATTGTGGTTTTTATCCATCAGCGGTTGCACCGTCGTCAATACGTCGTTGACCATCCCTTCCACGTCGAAGGTCTCCAGGTAGAGATCCATCTTGCCCGCCTCGATTTTAGAGAGATCGAGGATGTCACTGATCAGCGCCAGCAGGTGCTTGGCGGCAGCCTGGATCTTCTTAAGATCGGGAACGAATGATTGTTGTCCGCTGTCCAGACATTCTTCTTCAATCAGTTCGCTGTAGCCAATGACCGCATTGAGTGGGGTGCGTAGCTCGTGGCTCATATTGGCGAGGAAGACACTCTTGGCCTTGTTGGCTTCCAGCGCCTGGTCGCGCGCTGTCACAAGTTCGGTGGCGATATTGTTAAACGAGATGGCTACCTGCGCCAATTCGTCTTTGTTGTCGAGGACAAATTGCCCGTCCATATGTCCACTGACCATCCGCGTAGAAGCGCGATCCAGGTCAGCGATAGCTGCCTTAACGGCCAGGTAAAACGCGAGGCACAAGTATACGCTGACGGCCAACGCTACCAGCGCCAGCACGACCACTATATTCCGCGTCGTGACGTTCTTGTCAATACGGATCTGCAACAGTTGATTCTCGGCTGGCGAAAGCAGATCATAGAATTTATAAATTGCGTTAATGGCCGCCGTCGAGTCGGCATAAAAGGCTACCGGATCAACATTGACGGTAGAATCGACGTTCGCCCCGCCCACCAGAATACTTTTATCCACCTCATCAAGATAGGCATTGATGGTGTTATGCGTGTCGTTGAGGGCAGGCTGCATCGAGGGGATAAGCGAGCGGTTGTAGTTCAAGATGTAGTCAAAGGTCGTCTTCTGGGCATCCAATGTGGAGGTTACAAGTCCCGACAGGATGACCACTCGCGTATGGTCGCCTGCGCTGAGCTTGCCACTGGCTGCGGCTGCCACCGTGTAGGTACGAATCTGGCTCAAATTATCCGAATAGGCGGGCATTTTGTTGATGATCGAATCCATGATGTAGTACGTATCAATGTCTGGATCGAGGATCAAATTTGAATTGTTTCCTACGACGATGATCAGCAACAGCGTTTGTTTCTCGACGTTGTTATAGATGGTTTCCGCCCCAGCGCGGTCAAGGCTCGCAAACTTACCCTTGATGCTGTCCCAGTCTTTCTTGATGCCGGCCCATTTTGACTGTGCGTCGAGGGTGTCCCCCAATCTCGCGTCTACCAAATCAACGGCAGCGATGTCCGCCTGGACGGCAGTTTGTGTCTGGGTCAGTTGCGGCGCAATTTTGGTTCGGTATGCGTCGTCACCGTTGGCAGCGGCATACAGCAGTGCCGCGTGTCGCTCTGTATCTTGCAGGAACTTGACCAGCGGCGCATTGTATTGCAAACCAAGCTGCTCTTTGGTCGCGAAATCAATCACAAGGTTGATCTGATAAACGAACAAGCTCAGAACCACTGCCAGTGGCAATACAAGGACCAATCCCACCAGCAGAAATTTCTGCGGATACTTAAGCTGATTCATCAATTTGATACCGATACCGAAGAATGACGGCATGACGCTGTTCCTCTATCGCGATGACTTTTAGACCAACGATGATTGCCCTTTGGAATCTTTGCCGGAACTACGCGGATTGAATCGCAACGGGCTGCCAAGGAATTTGAGTAAAATCAACTTGGCAACGAACACTTCGGATTGTTGAAATATAACTTCTCACCGGAAAAACGCTTGTGCTTGCCCACGCCATCGGCTTGCTGGTCAAAGAATACTTGTTGGAAAAACAAATGTCCATAGTCTCCTGACAACCAATTATAAATCATTTCACGCTTAATGAGCGCTGACACATAAGGGGCTTCTTTGGGTTTGCGGCAAGCAAGGTTTCCACGCGGACTCTACCTGACTTCGCGATCCGGTTCCTCGCGCGCTCTCCGCCAGGCCAATGATTACGCCCATGCCGGTGCTGTCTATGTAATCTGTAGTGCTGAAGTTGAAGGCCAATGCCTGGACGCCAGACCGAGAAAGCTCATTGTAAGCATGGTAGGCGCTTTGACGGGTTGCCCGGTGACCTGCTGCGGGAAGTCGAGAAATCCAAACGTATTATCAATATGTGCCTTCGCGCAGTTCATCGGTGAATGGAAAGACGAATGCGTAGTCCCCACGCTCCGGCGTGCTGCTTTGAGAGCGGGTAGAGGCAGATCTGCCCCGCTTGGCAATGTTGGATTGTGAATGGAGATTTGCCATAATGTTAGAGGTCCTTCCATAGAAGGTGGTACGAGGAAAACACGGCTTGCACCTGACCAAACGGTTAAATCTCTCAGCGGTTGATGAGTCCCTGCGACAAGTTGAAGCGCATTGGAATCAGATTGACGACGACTTGGACAGGAAAAAGATCGGAAGAAAAGACACCCCCTTTACTGCCGTCGTCCGTGAAAGAATGATGGCGGCCTATAGCTACCTTGACTCACTCCTGGCCCAACAAATCGTACCTTTTTCATCCGATGGTATTCCGGAAATGCTCCAGTTGAATCTCAAGGTGCATTATGGCAACGATACAGCCTTGATGAAGGAGTATCACTTAGCCATCAAGGCCACCGCTGAAAAATTTCGCAAGCAGATCATTCCCGTCGAACATTGGTATCGCCAGCATCGAATGGATCATCCGTTGAAAATCGCCGCGGAGATCTATGTCGCGATACTTGGATCACCCCAGTTATTTATTGAAGGGAATCATCGGACAGGTTCTCTGATCGCCAGTTGGATCAATATGTGCGCCGGGTATCCACCTTTTGTCCTTTCTCCTGAAAACGCTATCGCCTACTTTCAACCCTCCTCTGAAATCAAACACTTTGGCAACAAAACGACCTGGAAAGGAAAATCCAGGCTTCCCAAATACCGAAAGTCATTCCGCGCCTTCTGGGAAAGCCATATTGACAACAAATTCGTATTGCCGACTTTCCGAGGCTGATCTGTTACAACTCTTAGTTATTCTATGGAGAAATATGTATTGTGATAAGTATCACTTGCTGGCAGTGAGTTTTGTAACGTGGATGCGTCACAGCGACAAGAATCCAACTTAAAGTGACGGTAGGTGTTGAAGCCCATAAAGTAGACTATAATAGGACATCGGAAACGGAGAAAGGCCAGGAGACGTATTTTGGCAGATGTAACGAATCTTCCGGTTCCGCTACAAGACGACAAGGTGACAATCCACGCGATGGAAGCGAATCCAAACGACCGCATCATGATCGCGCCGGGTGTCTTGCTGACAGTAGTTCGACTGGCGGCACTGGCCGTACCTGGTGTCGTACACATGGGCAGTGCGCCTGGTGGCGTTAATCGCTGGCTACGGCGCGCACCTGCCGAGCGAGGCGTACAGGTCTTCATCGAAGGCAATACGGCGACGATAGATGTATACGTGGTCGCTGGAGCCGATGCCAATCTGCGAGAAGTGAGCCGAACTGTGCAAAGCCAGGTTGCCCGCGACATCCAGGAAAATGTCGGGATGCACATCGGTGCCATCAACATTCACATTGAGGACGTTGCTTTCGAATCGCCGTCGGACTGAATTTTCCGGCTCCGGGATAAGGGAATTACAGGTATAGCGCGAGTTGACCAACAAGAATCGGCGCCAGGCAAGAAATCTGGCCCTTCAGGCTCTTTACGAATTGGACTGTACGGAACACCCCATCGGGGAGGTCATGACCTCACGGCTAGAGGATGAACCGCTAACCGGCGACCTGCTGACCTTCGCCTACAAGCTGGTGAATGGCGTGCTCAGCAACAAAGAACGATTGGATGTCGTCATACAGCGCTATGCCCCCGAATGGCCGCTTAACCAAATGGCAATCGTGGATCGAAATATCTTACGGATTGCGATC
This sequence comes from Aggregatilineales bacterium, assembly GCA_035309185.1. GTDB lineage: Bacteria > Chloroflexota > Anaerolineae > Aggregatilineales > UBA2796 > DATGFK01. Next base: position 10,829 of record DATGFK010000678.1, on the reverse strand, counting down.
TTCGAGTTCGCGATTCTGGACGAAACCCCAATCAAAGTCGCTATCAACGAAGCGATTGAACTTGCTAAAGACTTTGGGGCGGAAAGCACCTCTCGCTTTGTTAATGGCGTCCTGGGGTCTCTGTCCAGCCATGAAAACGAACTGCGCGAGACGTTAGGGGAAAGAACTTAAGCCATGCAACTCTTTACCAATCCTACCGATATTCTCATCATTTTGATCATTATGCTCATCGTGGCCGGGCCTAAACGGATGGTGCAGTGGGCCTATACCCTGGGCCGCTATACGGCGCAGCTCCGCGCTATGTTCCAGGAAACTATGAACGCCGTTCAGAAAGAAATCAGCGAGGCTGGTCTGGATATTCAGAAGGATTTGCCGTCCTTAACTTCTGGCCGCTTCGACCTCATGAACGAAGTCAACAAGGTGATGAACGCGCCGCTCAAGGAGGACGCTACCCCGCAGTCAACGCCCTCAGTCCCCCAGCAGCCCTCCTCAGGGCCTTCGCAGCCGTCCGGCGCTGCCACTCCAGATGAAAAGACGAGGTACGATGCATGGCTTCCCAAGTAGTCAAGCCACCTGAAACTGGAGTCGAGCGCAGCCCCGCAGGACAGGAGGGCCAGGACACAAAAGTCATGTCCTTCTTCGAGCACCTCGAAGAGCTGCGCAACCGCCTTTTCCACGCCGTCATTGCCATTATCATTGGTATGGTCATCGGCTTTGCCCTGACCAACCCGGTTCTCAACATTATCAAGAATACCTACGGCGATCTATTGCGAGTGCTCGATCCGGTAGATTCGCTGGTCGTCTACTTGCGCGTGTCCCTCATGATCGGCGCCATTCTCGCCAGTCCGGTGATTACTTACCAAATCCTGATGTTCATCATGCCTGGCCTGACGAAGAAAGAACGGCGCTGGGTGTTAATGTCACTGCCCGCCACGACGATACTCTTCCTCATCGGCCTGGCCTTCACGTGGTACCTCCTGATCCCCGCTTACATCACGTTCCTCAAGGGCTTCCAGTCAGATGTGTTCAAGGTAGACTGGACAGCGGATAATTACGTGGGCTTCATCACAACCGTGCTCTTCTGGCACGCCGCTGCCTTCGAGACGCCCCTGGTCTTTTTCATTTTGGGGCGTCTCGGCGCTGTGCGTGCCTCACAGATGTTGAAATACTGGCGCCATGCCGTCGTGGCGGATTCGCTCATTGCGGCCTTCATCGCCCCTACGATTGATCCTTTGACGATGATTGTTATTACACTACTGCTGGTCGCGTTGTATGCGTTGAGCGTGGTGCTGGTGGCGCTCACCTCAGGCTGGAAGCGTGTGCCAACGTCCGCCCGTTAACGTACAAGCTCAAGACCCTGGCGCAGGATGGAACCATTCAATGAAGGATACTACCACGCTGGGTCGCCGCCCAATCCGCTGGCGGCGGGTGATCGCCCTAGCGGCTTTCGGCTCTGCGCTGGCACTCGTCCTGGTTCCACTTGGCATGGGCGCGTTACCGATGTGGGCGTTACTCCATCCATCCTGCTGGAGCGATTCCCTGACTCCAGCCAGCTATGGCTTGCCCAGCTACCAGGATATCAGCATACCGGGGCGCCATGGAAGCGGCAGCGTTTACCGGGGATTTTTCGTGCGTGGAACAAAAGATGCTACGATCATCCTTCCACCGCCCTACAGCGTCGGACGAATGGGGATGCTCCGCGAGGGTTCGCTACTGGCAAAAACGGGCTTCAATATCCTGACCTACGATTCGCGTGTTTGCTCAGGAAGTAACGTCACGACGCTCGGCTACGCCGAAGCCCAGGATGTAGGAGACGTTCTGGCCTACCTGGCGCAAAACGACGATGGTATCCACGTCAATATGGATCATATCGCCCTGCATGGTTTTTCGGCGGGTGGTGCGGCTGCGCTGATGGCCGGGGCGCGCTTTCCGCAAATACGGGCGATCCTGGCTGAAGGTGGCTACGACGATGCCGATCAAACTTTGGGTTGGCATAATGCGACGACACCTTTCAACTGGCTAATGGTTGCCGGAGCGGAATTTACCTATCGTGTCAGTACCGGGCAGGATGCCTCAATTCTCAAGCCGGTAGATGCCATTCAACACATTCCACCGCGCGCCGTGTACCTGGTCTATGGCAGCCAGGAAAGCTCACTTCCCGGTGCAAAAGACGAGTTGGCGGCTTCACTTGCGGCCTCAACTGACGCACCTATCCCGCCTCGGCTTTGGATTGTTCCGGGTGCCGGACATGGCGGTTACACAAACGCTGTAGGCGAGGAAGAATACATTCGCCACGTCGCGCCGTTTTATGACTGCGCGCTGCTTAATCACTGCGATAGCTGGAATACGTTATGGAACACCGTATTTTGAACAGAATGCCTGAGTCGAGTCCTAAGTCGGGCCGGGGATTTCTCTGGATGACAAGGTCGCATTCGGTATTGAAGCTGGTGGTTCTCCTGCTGCTGGTCAGCGCTTGCAACAGCTTCGGCCCTCGCCCCACTCCGGATCCGATTTTTGTTACGGCGACCCCTCTGCCAAACCCCTCGACGCCGACCCCGGCTGATACCTCCGTCGTCAGCACAGCGGCCACGGCAGATGAATCTACCGACGCATCTGCCTTATTGCCGACGCTCATACCGGCAACAGATACTCCGCTTCCCACTAGCAAGCCAACCCTGACACCGTCATTTACACCGACTTTCACCGATACGCCGCCGCCAAAGCGCAGCAAAACTCCTATCGGCGCTGCGGGTACCTGCACAGCCACCGCCCAGGGCGGCTTTGCCACCATTTTGGCACAAAATAGCGCCTTTCAGGTAGGGCTTGGCTGCGCCGTCGGTCCGGCTACCGCTGTTTCCGGCGCGACCCTCTCGATGCAAAACGGCTCGATGTTATACGCTTCGGCACTCGGAGACTTTCCCCAGAAAGTCATTTATGCGCTGTATAATAATGGGACGTATCAGCGTTATGACGACAATTGGGTTGAAGGCGTTGATCCTTCCTCGCCGGGTGAAACGCCACCATCGGGTTACTCTGTGCCAGTTCGCGGCTTCGGTAAGGTCTGGCATAACAACCCACCGGTCAAGAATGGCCTGGGTTGGGCTACCGGGAGCGAGCAGGGAACTGGCGGCGAACTTCAACGCTTCCAGCGGGGCGAAATGTACTTTGTGGCTTCCCTCAAGCAAACCTTTATCTTCATCAGCGGTACGACAAATAGTTGGCAGGCAGTGGGAACGCCGTTTTAGTTCCCAGATTTATGAAAACTCGCGCAACCGATAAATGGCAGGAAACATAACTTGAGAAAGGTAATCAATGAATAACGAGCAGATGACAACTTCCCTGGACGACTACATCACGGGCCTGTTCGGGCAGGACGATGAGGCGCTGCGCTGGATTCAATCCGAGGCAGATCGCAATGATCTGCCTCAGATCAGCGTCAAATCTTTCGAGGGACGGCTGCTTCAAATTCTCGTCCATGCCGTCGGCGCGCGTAAAATAGTCGAGATCGGCACTCTGGCGGGTTACAGTGGAACCTGGCTGGCACGCGCGCTACCTGCCGATGGCAAACTGTTTACGCTAGAACGATCCTCCAAACATGCCGACGTGGCGCGGGCAAGTTTTCAGCGTTCCGGCGTTGCGGATAAGATAGAGATTATCGTGGGCGACGCGACGGAGTCGCTTCGCAAACTCAGTGCGCAGAAGCCATTCGATTTTGTCTTCCTGGATGCGGACAAGACCGGCTACCTGAAATACCTGGATTGGGCTGTCGAGAACTTACGCCCGGGGGGGATCGTCGCGGCACACAATGCCCTTCGTCACGGGAAGATTCTTGCGCCCGAAAATGACGACGATAAGGCAATGGTTGCCTTCAACAAGGCATTGGCCGACAACAAGCGCCTTGACAGCACGATCATCGGCGTGGGCGATGGCCTCGCCGTGGGAATATTGAAGTAAAACGGCTGAAAGGGTGGGCAGCCCAAATGTCGGATTCGCCATACGCGCCGCACGTTGGCGCCAACGTCGAACGGTTTATGGGCTTTGCCCAGCACTACGATCAATATCGCCCCGCGCCGCCGAAGATCATCCTGGATATCTTGACGCAACTGGCGCGCGTGGAGCGTCCGCACTGTGTTGTAGACATTGGAAGCGGTACGGGATTGGCAACGCGCCTTTGGGCAGACCGAGCCGGTGAAGTGATCGGCATTGAGCCAAGTGCCGACATGCGCCGGGAGGCAGAATCGCGCCCTTTGTCTAATGTGCGTTATCAGCATGGCCTTTCGACTCAGACGGGCCTGGGCGATTCTGTTGCAGACATCGTAACCGTTTCGCAGGCATTGCATTGGATGGAGCCAGTCGGCACCTTTGCCGAGGTGGCCCGTATTCTACGGCCCGGTGGCGTATTTGCGGCTTTCGACAACGATTGGAAGCCGACCATTGATGCCGAAGCTGAGATCGCCTATCGGAACTTTATGCGAAACGCCGCACGGATCGAATCGGAGCAGAACTATAGTCCCCATGTGATACACTGGGAAAAAGAGCAACACCTGGAACGGATGCGAGCCAGCGAGCGTTTTTCCTTCACGAAAGAAGTTGCGGTGCATAACGTCGAACAGGGCAATGCCGAACGACTTGTGGGACTCGCCTTGAGTCAAGGACAGGTGCAAACGCTGATCAAGAACGGTGTTTCCGCGCAGGAAATGGGCCTGGATGCCCTCCAGGCCGACGCCGAACGGATTCTGGGTGAAACCTTACGACCCTGGTATTTTACTTATCGCGTGCGAATCGGTATCCGCTGATCCACAAATCCAAGTTTGCCGAGGTTCAATTTGCAGCCTTTGAGTGCGAAACCGAGACAACACCATTACATCTATGCGCACCGTTGGCTGCCTGGCCGCCTCTGGCAAGACCCCGAAATCCTGTATGGAATCGCCAGCGGCGCTCGTTTTGCTGAGTTTCTCACCTTTATCTGGAATCTGCTGGGCGAGCGTCTCCCACTTAAGCAGCGGATCGCCGGCGCGAAGATTGGTGGCGAATTTCGCCGCAGCGGGTCGTTCGGCGTGGGCATTGTCACGCTGCCGCCCCCAACTGCCGTCACAGAAGCCTACTTCACGGCGCTTGCCTTCGGCCCCCTGCCTGCCCTTCAATTTAGCATGGACACGCGCCAGGCACTTCCAGCGCGCTACTTCACACTGGAACATGGTTTTTCCCTGCCCGGCGAAACGCCGCGCACCGTTTTCGGCGAATGGACGACGGCAGGCGCGCATTACAACATGGGAACAGGCCCGGCAGCAAGCCCCGATGCATTCTTCGCTGCGATCTCTGATCTGCTCAGAGGTCAGAGTTACGGGTCAGGCACGGGCGATGGCTCGTAGCTCCTACAGATCGTTCCCTGTCAGGTAGAAAACAACAAACGCATAGCCGAATGCCCGGAATTGTTCGGCGTACCAGCGTACCCGCTGCAAATAGGGATCGATGTGCAGTCGGTCAAGAAATACGTCGAGAAATGGGCCGACGGCAAATTGATTGGTGACGTCTGGTAAGTTAAAACGCGGGCTGGCAAAAGCCTTGATCGGCGCGCTGCATGGAAATTCAGTGCCTTTGCGTTCCCGCAGACCTTTGAGGAATAGTTGTCCGCCTGCTGGTAGTTGGGCGAACCTGGATCGCCATTGGCGCATAACAAGACCAGCATTACACACTCCCCTCCTTGAAACAGATACGGATTTGCCCCCAAACACTATCGTATAAAGAACCTGCCTAATAGTGAAAAAAGGCACAATTTAACCCGATCAATATCACTGTCACGTTCGCATGGGGAGGGTTAAGGTGTTAGAACTAAATCAAGCATACACAGGATAGACGGCCCATCGAGTCGCATGATAGAATACAATCGAAGTTATGCTCCGCTTCAAGGCGTGAATTAGACAGCGGACAAATGGGAGTGAAAATTTGGAATCGAGTGAACTTGCGCGACTCATTGTCAACCTGATCACCGACAAGAAGGGCGAGAATATCATCCTGATGGATTTACGCGAAATAACGCTCATTGCGGACTATTTCGTGATAGCCAGCGCGAACAACGAACGATTGCTCAACGCAATCACTGACAATGTGCGGGATGAGTTGAAGAAGCAGACCAAACGCCCGCCCCTGCGCGTCGAAGGCCGCGGGGACAGCGGCTGGGTGTTGATGGATTATGGCGAGGTGGTGGTGCATCTGTTTGCACCCGACGTGCGCGCCTACTACGACCTGGAAGGGTTGTGGGCGGATGCCAACGTCCTGGTCAAAGTACACTGAAAATTCCGCCCTCATCTCAAAACAACATCAGGAGAAGGGGGCGGAGTTTACTGTTAGGGCTTCTCGAAAATCCAGCCATCCGTGCTGCGTTTCCACGTCACAAGCTCATCGCTTTCAAACCAGAGCTTGATCTCGGCTTCCGCGTTCTCGACACTGTCCGAGCCATGTACCAGGTTTCGACCAATTTCGAGGCCCAGGTCGCCGCGAATACTGCCGGGGTTGGCTTTTGAAGGGTTCGTCGCGCCGATCGACATCCGTGCCGCTTCGACGGCATTTGTACCTTCTAGAGCCATCACAACAACTGGCCCGGAGACAATATAGTCCACCAAACCTGCATAGAACGGTTTGCCCTCGTGTACGGCATAGTGCTTCTGGGCCAGGGCACGCTCCACAGCGATGAATTTCATGCCTACTATTCGCAGCCCACGCTGTTCAAAGCGGCGAATGATTTCCCCCGTCAGGCCGCGCTGTACGCCGTCCGGCTTGACGATGATCAAAGTACGTTCCACGAAAACTCCTCCTGGGTGTTTGGATCAAGCTGTCGGATATGACTTCAGTATACCCTGATGAAAACTACACCGTGGGCATCAACTGAGGTCGAATACTTTTCCTGGAATACGCCTACGCCAGTTTGGAGCCACAGATCGCGAACGATTGCCTGGGGTTTGTTCAAACTTAAATCCTTCCAATAGACTTGCATGGGGGCTGCGGAGGTCGTTCGATTCAGTAAGACAACGGCCCAACTGTGATCGGCCAGTGGGCGCGCCCATACCTGTAGACCGGGAAGCTGTTCCTTGACCTTGTATCCCTGGATGCCTGACGGGTCCTGATCCACCCCGATCACATCGGTATTTGAGACAATCGCAGCATTTTGCCACGCCATGTTGACCACGTCGTTGCCAAGAATCAGTGGGGCAGCGGAGATGGCCCACAGGCTGAAGTAGGTTCGATATTCTGTAGCAGTCATTGCCCCGTTCATATCCAATACATCCGGATCATTCCAGAAGCCAGGATGCGCAAATTTGGCGAACGTTGCATTGTGGTCAAACCTGTTGAGCATGACCGGCCAGTTATCCTGGATGTCGGCTCCTGTCCGATTCAGGTGGGCGGCTGCTGCTTGCCAGGGCTGGAACACACCAGCAGATATGCTGAAAACAATTGGCCGTCCGGTGTTGTGAAGGCTCCTGCTCATGGCCTCAACGCGGCGTTGAATTTCATCGCCAGGCTTGGTATAGGCGCAATTGTCGTATTTAACGTAGTCTACGCCCCAGCCCGCAAAGGTGTTGGCGTCAAGCTGTTCGAAATCTTGTGAGCCGATATTGCCGGCGCAAGTTTTCTCGCCCAGGCTTGAATAAAGGCCAAATTTCAAGCCGTATCCATGCACGAAATCTGCCAGGGCTTTTATGCCGTGGGGAAAGCGTTTTGGGTCAGAAATCAGCGCGCCTTTGGGATCGCGCCCGCCTTGCCAGCAATCGTCGAGAATCACATACTGATAGCCTACGTTACGCAGCCCGGAACCAGCTATCGCATCGGCATTGTCTTCGACAATCTGCTCTGTAATTGTGCAGCGATAATGGTACCAGCTATCCCAGCCCATTGGCGGGGTCAGCGCAACGGGAGCTTTCGGGACCGGTGTCCCCTCGGCAGCTAGGAGGATGGGAGATGAGGTTAAAAGGGAAATGGTGATCGCCGTAGCCAGTAGGCTGATGGCCGCCTTTGAGTGATGAAAACGCATAGAGTCCCCCTGAGTGATCCATGCAGAGTCCCTTGAAATCCTCGCGAATTATAGCCTGCCTTTAACTCGTAATGTATCCATGTTAAAGATTATGGTCAGGTAGAACCCTCTATTGGAGCCAATGCAGTGCTTTAGAGCTTTTACATTTTTTGGCGCAATACTATGTTAAACGAAACGAGCTGGCATACTTGCCAGCTCGTTTTTCGTCGTACCCGTGACCACAAGCCGTGGTCACTGCGTCACATACTATGTTTAGAGCTGATCGAGCGCGCTCCGGTAAGTATCCAGTGCCGACTGTAAATCGCCCAGGCGCATATGGGTATCGCCCAACAGCCGTCGTAGTTTTGGATCGGACGGGTTTTGCTCGACCAGTTGGCGCAGGTCGCCCCGTGTTTCCTCCAGAAGCTGCGCAGAGTCAATCAGGAACTGGTAGTGCTGCAAACTATTCGTGTACTGGTTACCCGACACGAATTCACGAGCCTGCTTGAGGCGCTCGTGGTGTTCAGGGCCAATAGCACTTGCAGTCCGGACGCGCAGGGTCTCAACCGTGCGACCAGCAGGTGCTGGCGCAGGTTGGCGTGGCGCGGGCGCTGCCGGTTTGGGTACGGCTGGAGGTACCTGCTCGACACGGGCTGTTGTCACGGGCGCCTCAGCCGGTACAGGCGCGGGTGTAGAGGGTGCAAGCCAATCAGGCACCTCTTCGGCGACAGCCTGGCGGTTGACTGGCGCCGCCGCAGGCGCCTCTGGCGATAAGGTGCGCAGCCAGTCGGGGATATCTCCCTGTGCAGCCCCGGTACTTTCTGCCTCACCGGTTGTTTCGCGCAACCAATCCGGCATATCCGCATCAGAAAGGGTCGGCGCCGCGACAGCTTCAGGCGCGGACGCTGCCGGAGTTTCCCGTTCAGACGCTGTGGCACTCGGTAGTACGGCCTCGGCGCGGGAAACTGCTTCCAGGTACCAATCCGGCACGGACTCATCGCCAGCCTGCTTACGTTCGTATTCCTCGTCCAGTGCTTCGGCCCAGGAGTCGGCCTGTTCGGGCGAGGTGGGCTTGGTGAAGGCATCCAATTCTGCCTGGGAAAGTTGGATTTCAGGTTCTGGAATGGCAGACATGGACGGGGCGCTACTTTCAGCCATCGCCTTGAGCAGATCCTGTTCGAGGTCAACAGCAGGCGTCTCCGAGGTACGCAGCCAATCCGGGAGATCGCTTGGCGCAACAGGCTCCAAAATCTGGTCGTCGAGCGCAGGTGTGGCCTGGACGGTTGGCCCGCTCAGTGGAGGCATGGACGCCTGTAACCAATCGGGCAGATCGGCTGGCACTGCTGCTCCGGCCTCGTCTGAAACACCTTCTCCGATGTCTTCGGGACGGGTCTCCCCCAATCCGAGCAGCCAATTTTGTAGCTCGTTCACGTCGTTGGACATGCCAACAGAGAGATCTACGTTGCCGGTATCCGGCTCTGGCGAGCCAGCGCTGCTGGCCTGAGGCAGCCCAAGTGCGTCAAAATCCAGGGCGTCCAGCGGGCCTGTTTGCCCTCGCGCCAGGTTGTCCAGCCAATCCAGGGTCGATTCTTCGGCGCGCGGAGCCTGACTCGACTCCGGCGTACCGACGATGGACGAAACATCAGCGCCTTGCTGCGCGGCGAGGCTTTCCAGCCACTGGAGGGGATCCATTCCGCCCAGAGCATCAACAGGCTGCGCTTCCGTGTTCTCTGGAATATCCAGGCCAAGCACGTGTTCAGCCTCGTCAACGGTCATTCCGCCCGATTGCGGTTGTCCAGCTTCCTGTGCCGCCTCGGATGACATCAAATCTGCGAAATCCAGGCCACCAGTCACGGCAGTTGCTTCAGACTCTTGCTCGGCCTGGAGCGAATCGAGCCAGGACAGCGCATCCATCCCGCCCAACACATCCCCGACGGGTTGCGGTTCGGGAGCAGGCGGAGGCACGGCAGCGGGACGTTCTTCGGCCAGTGGACCAGTAGATGACGCAGGTTTGCCCACGCCACTTCCACCGAAGGGGTCGTAATCCACGTAGCCAGGCTCATCAATAACCGCGTCGGCGGGAGGCAGTGGAACGTTCATATCATGGGCAGTGGTCAATTCTTCCGTCTTAGCGCCCTGGCGCGCGGCCAGGCTTTCCAGCCAGGCCATCGGATCCATCGCCATCAACTCTTCACTGGACATCGCGGGCGCGGCGGTAGCCGGTTCGGGTGCAGATTGCACGCTGGGTGGTGGCGGGGCAGTCTCCTCGATGGGCTTGATCGCAGGACGCTCAGCTCTGGCTGGCTCTGGTTCTGCCGGTTTGCCCGTATCATAACCCGGTGTGTAGCCAGGTTCGTCCACAACCGTGTCAGACGGCAGTTCAGGAATGTCCATGTTGTGGGCAGTAGTCAATTCTTCCGTCTTAGCGCCCTGGCGCGCGGCCAGGCTTTCCAGCCAGGCCATTGGATCCATTGCCATCAACTCTTCGCTGGACATCGCGGGCGTGGCGGCAGCCGGTTCGGGTGCAGGTTGCGCCAGGGGCAGCGGGGCAGCCTCCTCGATGGGCTTGATGGCAGGACGTTCGGCCCTGGCTGGTTCTGCCGGTTTGCCCGTATCATAACCCGGTGTGTAGCCCGGTTCGTCCACAACCGTGTCAGACGGCAGTTCGGGAATGTCCATGTTGTGGGCAGTAGTCAATTCTTCCGTCTTAGCGCCCTGCCGCGCGGCCAGGCTTTCCAGCCAGGCCATTGGATCCATCGCCATCAACTCTTCACTGGACATCGCAGGCGCGGCGGCAGCCGGTTCGGGTGCAGGTTGCGCC
>DATGFK010000677.1:0-2920 GCA_035309185.1 Aggregatilineales bacterium | reverse complement strand
AGGAAAGCGGGCAAAATGCTGATCAGTACCAAGAGTTGAAACGTCGAACGGGACAGGTCAACTTTCTGCGCCTGCATGATCAGCACGACGACAAGCGCAATGACAAGGCCCGTAAAAGCACCAGCCGTATCACCCGCGCGGTGCAGCCCAAACGCAGTTCCCCGGTGGCGCTCGTCTATCGTGTCCGCAATCAGGGCGTCGCGGGGCGAGGTGCGGATACCCTTGCCGATGCGGTCAGAAGCCCGCACAGCGAGTACAGCCTGCCAGGTTGAAGCAACATATAGAAAAGGCTTGGAGAGCGCCGACAGCCCATATCCGGCCACCGCCAGCCATTTACGCTGCTGCAATTTGTCCGAAAGCCAGCCAGAGATGCCCTTGAGCAGACTTGCGCACGTCTCGGCGATGCCCTCAATCAGCCCGATGACAGCCGTCGAAGCGCCTAACACGTTCGCCAGGTACAGGGGAAGCAGGTTCAAAACCATTTCGCTGGAAATATCGGTTAAGAACGAGGTCAGCGTCATGATCCAGATGTTGCGGGGCAGTTTGCCGAGCACGCCGCGTTCGGATGTTTGTGGTGTTTCCACTAAGTTCTCCAATTGAAACCAAAAGCCTCTACCAGACGAAGCGTGCCGGGCAGAAGCTATCACACAAATTCAGACTTGGAAGGGGTTCAAGCCCCGTTACGGGTTGTTTGCCAACCGATTCTCAGTGTAGCCACGCGGGAAAGGCTTGTCAACACGCCACGCAAGGCTCTATTGGCCGAAATGTACCTTCAGCCGGGAATCTGCACGAATCAGTCCGAACTCGCTTGCAATGGGGACGCAGGCATGTTAATCTGCATGGATCTGAGCCGGGTCTTGATACCTATTCGAGCATAGCCAAACAGTGAGGATTATGAGCACGATCACCATGAAGTTCGGCGGTACGTCAATGGGCAGCCACGACGCTATTGCTCAATGCGCGCGTATTGTCAGCGAGCATAAAGAGCAAGGCCATCGCATCCTGACTGTTGTTTCGGCTATGAGCGGTGTGACAGATATGCTCTTGCAGGCGGCGCGTACCTCGGCGTCGGGTGATGAAGCCACGCACTTTACGATTGTGGACAACCTGCGGAAGCGCCATCACGAAACGGCAGACATGCTAGTGCGCGACGAGAAGATCGCCAGGGCGTTGCTGGAAGACCTGGATACGATGCTCGAAGGCTTGAATGCGCTCTGCCATAGCATCGCCGTCCTGCGCGAAGTCACCCCGCGCGGCCTCGACCTGATCGCCTCCTTTGGTGAACGACTGAGTGCGCGCCTGCTGGCCGCACACCTGCGCTCCCAGGGCTATGACTCGCTGGCCTTTGATTCGAGCGACCTGATCGTCACCGACGAAAATTTCCAGGATGCAGTGCCCTACATGGACGAGACTCGCAAGCGAGTCCGCGAATATCTGCTGCCCTGCCTGGACAATGGGATGATCCCGGTGGTGACTGGCTTCATTGCGGCCACCCGCAGTGGCATTATCACGACGCTGGGGCGCGGAGGAAGCGACTATAGCGCGGCGATCCTGGGCGCGGTGATTGATACCGAGCAGTTGTGGATCTACACGGACGTGGATGGCATCATGACCGCCGACCCGCGTCTGGTGCCGACGGCCCGCGTAATCCCGGTGTTGAGCTATGGCGAAGTGGGAGAATTGGCTTATTTCGGCGCGAAGGTGCTGCATCCCAAAACAGTGCAGCCTATGATTGACCGTAGCGCGCCGGTTCGCGTCCGCAACACCTTCAATCCCACTCACCAGGGTACACTCATCCAGCCACAGTCGGAGATCACTGCCGGGGCCGTTAAAGCGGTCACGGCGATTACCGATGTGAGTCTGATCTCGGTTGAAGGGCGCGGCATGGTAGGCGTTCCGGGAATTGCAGGACGCACTTTTATGGCGGTTGCACACGCCAACGCCAGTATGCTGCTCATTTCGCAATCCTCATCCGAACAGAGCTTTTGCTTCGTTATTCCTACAGATCGCGTCCATGCCGCGCTTGATTCAATACGGCGAGAACTGCGTTACGAACTGGATCGCAAGGACGTGGATCGCATTTGGGCCAGGCAAGACATCGTGATTATCACCACGGTGGGCGCTGGAATGCGGGGAATGCCCGGTGTCGCTTCGAGGGTATGCGGCGCACTGGCTGATCATGGCATCAACATCCTGGTCATTGCACAGGGATCATCCGAGTACAGTATTTCGCTGGTCGTTTCCGATGACGATCATGTGAAAGCCGTTCAGGTTCTGCATGAATTGATCGCCTGATATAAAATCTTCTCGGCTCTCTTAGGTTGGCTCTGCAAGAAAGGCCGGGAAAATCGCAATGGCACAGGCTCAGGTTGCCCAGATCGCAGCAGTCGCTGCGCGTGTCCGTGAGAATATTCAGAAGGTGATCGTCGGCAAAACCGACGTGATTGACCTGGCGCTGGTCGCCGTGTTGTGCGAAGGTCATGTGCTGATCGAAGATGTGCCCGGCACGGGCAAAACGACGCTGGCGAAGGCCCTGGCCGCCTCGCTGGGTTGTACCTTCCGTCGCATCCAGTTCACCCCTGATCTGCTTCCGAGCGACGTTACGGGGATCAATTTTTTCAACCAAAAATTACAGGAGTTTGTCTTCCGACCTGGGCCAGTGCTTTCGCAGGTAATCCTTGCCGACGAGATCAACCGCGCCACGCCGCGCACGCAAAGCGCCCTCCTGGAAGCAATGCAGGAACGCCAGGTGACTGCCGACGGTGAGACTCGCCTGTTGCCGCGTCCATTCCTCATTATGGCGACCCAGAACCCCGTCGAACTGGAAGGGACGTTCCCTCTACCCGAAGCACAGCTTGATCGCTTCCTGCTGCGCATCAAGATAGGCTACCCCACAGAAGACGAAGAAAACGCGATCCTG
>DATGFK010000676.1:0-2053 GCA_035309185.1 Aggregatilineales bacterium | reverse complement strand
GGACGGTATGGTGGTGCGTGTTCCCCTGGACTCGGACGCACAGCCCAATGGAGCACCGCGTCCTGCGGTCGCCTACAATCCCGACGACGTGAAATGGCTACCGCTTAAGAGTCTGCCCAATTCGGTCAAACTGGCTTCGCCGCGCACCAGCCTGAACGCTGGAAGCCTGGTTAGCGATGAACTGGGCGAAGCCTGCACGAGCGGCGTCAACGGCAATGCGCCGGCCAGCGATCTTACCATTGTGGCCGTACCCGTGGGCCGCAAGTGGAAGGCCGCCGCCGGAACAACCGCAACCTTTAGCGTCAGTGGCAGCGTCCAGGTACAAGGCCCCTGGAAGAACTACATCGCCCTGGCCCCGGCTGGCGCGGGCTATGCCGGGCCGGTTGAAGCCTCCGCTTTTGCGGTTTCTGGCACCTCGACCACGCTGACGTATACCTTCCCCAAGGACATCCCGGAATTTTACGTGGACGTGGGCATCAATCCGCCCGGTTCGGTAACGCTGACCGTCACGTGCAGCAAAGCCCCAACGGCTATGCCGACTGAAACCTTTACGCCCACGCTAACGGCAACTGCGCGCGCATCGCACACAGCCCGGCCCAGCCGGACTCCATCGCCCTCGGCGACGGCCACTCAGCCGCGCTCAAAGGCTACGGTCGCTGGCACAACTGCTGAAACAGTCGTGCCACTGCCCAGCTTGACCGAGGCTGTAGAGCCGACTGAGACGCCGCAGCCTTCGGATACGGCCACCGATACGCCGATTCCAACGGATACACAGGCCCCAACCGATACGCCCGTGCCGACGGATACCGCTACGCAGACGCCCACCGTCACGCCTACGGCGACGGGTCAGGAGATCATCTGGAGCGTGAGGCCATAGCCGACTGCGGGCCGGTGAGTTCAATGGATTGCGTTGACCAGCGAGGCGGCTACGGAAGCGGGTACTGCACAGACCATCCCTTCGCTGAAGCCTGCTGAACCGACGCCGAGCGCCAGGTTGAAGCGCCCGCGCAAGTTTTCCAGGGCGATGATGTGTGTAAGCTCCACAAGTTCGGCGTTGTCAAAATGCTCCCGCAATCTGGCAAACAGCGGATCAGAGACCTCTACCGGCGTGCGGCTCATGCCAACGGCATAGTCGAGGACGAGCTTCTCAAGGTCGCTGAAGAGCGCGCTGGTTTGATAGGAGGGCAGGGCCAACAGTTTCTCGTCGCTCAGACCAGAGCGCCGCGCGACCTGTGAACCCAGGTCAATGCAGTATTCACAATGGGTCAGTGTCGCTGCTTTCAACTCAGCCAGATTTTTAAGACCCTCGTCCAGGTGATTCAGTTTGGCAGTCGCCCGCTCAAGTGCCGCGATGCCGCGCAGCAGGCCGGGCACGTGAGCGTACAATTTGAGTGGTTCAAGGATGCGTTCGCTCATATGCCTGGTATCGCGCCCGGTCAGTCGCGCGAACTGGCGGCGTGTGAAGAAATAGGCCAGCTTCACGTACAGCCCGGCATGGTTATCCGATACCCCTTCAATCCGTGACACATTTTCCTCCTCGATCCGAATCTGAGCACGATTTGTTGCATCCATCAAATGGTGTTTTCCTGGATTGTGAGCTAAAGTACAGGAAGCGTATTCAATAAAGTTACACGATATTGAATATCGTAATGATATATTGAATTTGAGATAGCGTCAAGCCGCGATGACCAACTCTAGCAAACCTAAACGAGCCTATAATTCCACGCGCCGCCAGGCGCAGGCACGCCAGACACGCCAGCACATCGCGGACGCGGCGCTCAAGTTATTCGGGCAGCGCGGCTATAGTGGGGCTACGATTGAGGCCATTGCGCAAGAGGCAGGTGTCGCAGCAGAAACGGTGTACGGCATTTTCGGGAGCAAAAGGAAAATCCTCTCGCATCTGCTGGCGATCTCCATTGGCGGCGATGATGCGCCGATCCCGATGCTGGAACGGTCAGAAGCGCAGGCGATTATTAAGGAAAGCGATCCTCGCCAGCAGTTGCGAATGCTGGCGCGGGGCATCACGGCGGTCACTGAACGGGCCGCGCCCGTG
>DATGFK010000675.1:0-3049 GCA_035309185.1 Aggregatilineales bacterium | reverse complement strand
CCACAGCGCCGACTCGCAGAAGATCTTCGACTCCACGGTCGACAATATGGCGTTCACCGTGAATTGGGTGACGCCTGCCGAGAACACCGTAGGCCTTCAGTACCGGACCGCGAATGCCAGTTACCCCAACAGCACTATCGTGGCCGCCACCTTCTTGGACAACGCCTACCACGAAAACGAATACAGCCTGGTGGCAAACTGGCGCGCGAGCGGCGCATCGGCCTTTGTATTCCGGCTGGGGCATACCGAGCGCACGTTCGACCAGTTGCCCAGCCGTGATTTCAGCGGGACCACTTGGCGCGTCACCTACAACTGGCAGCCGCTCGGAAAGGCCGGGCTGCAACTCGCGACCTGGCGTGAAATACAGGAGTTCGCAACCATCGGCACCAACTACTTGCAATCTACTGGCTTCAGTTTGGCCCCCACTTGGTCCGTCACCCCGCAGATTATGTTGCAGGCCAAAGCCTCCTACGAAACTGACAAATTCCTCGGCGATCCCGGGATCGTCGTGGTAACGATTCCGCGTGAGGACAAGGCTCGCACCTACAATCTGTCGGCCATCTGGAGCCCGCTCCGGCAGACCAGCGTGACGCTGGCGCTGGAATCAGGGGAACGGACTTCCAATCAACAATTTGTTGACTATAAATACCAGTCGATTTCAGTAACTGCCATGCGGTCGTTCTGAGCATCCCCGTCTGCACCGCACAGGTGCCTGAAGGATAAGAGATGTCCGCTGGTGGTGCCGGCGATTGCCAATCACCTCAACGGGCGGCATGCTCACCGACAGCAGCCAGATGAGCGCGCTGCGGTGGCTCGAGGCGGGTGCGACAAGGAGTTATGGGGCGGTGGTCGAGCCGTGCAACCTGCCGCAGAAGTTTCCGGATCCGGTTGTCGTCAGCGAAGCCTACCTGCAGGGCGAAACCCTCATCGAAGCTTACTGGAAAAGTGTTGCCATGCCGGGGCAGGGGATTTTTATCGGGGGACCGCTGGCCGCGCCATTTCGCCGCGGGGCAAAGGTGCGCTGAGAATTTTTGTTCGTCGCCACGGGCGATTGAACACGCATTGAGGCGCATCGCATGGTCGAGCCCGTGTTTTGCGGGCCAGAGTTGCTCAAGCGTTTGACAACTGGTGTGGTAGCATGCTGAGCAGTCCAGCGATGTCGCTTTCATCGCGCGCATTGCTGCGAGGTGATGACACCACCCGCACTGAATTGGCCCCTCAACGCGACTCGTGCGATTCAACCACGGCTGACCAAAATGCTCCATAGCCTGCTGACCTTCGTTCTGCATTGGTGCCTGCTGAGCGTCTTGCTATGGCTGGCGAGCAAGGTCTTCCACGGCATCGAGTTCAAGAACAGCAGCGCCTTGTGGATTTCTGCACTGCTACTCGGATTCGCCAACGCCGTCATCCGCCCGGTATTCATCGTGTTCACGCTGCCGCTCACGCTGCTGACGTTCGGATTCTTTCTGCTCGTCATCAACGCGCTGATGCTGTTGCTGGTCGCGGCGCTCGTGCCGGGCTTCAAGGTGTCCGGGTTCTGGACGGCATTCTTCGCTGGCCTGTTAATTTCGGCGCTGAGCCTGGTGATCGACATTGCCACGTCGACTGGCGTCTCCACGGTGGTTCCAGCGCCTCACGGATCGGGGACGATGGTCTAGCCCGGATATTTCACCAGGCCATCCCCGTTTGCACGCCAGTGCCCGCGATGGCACTTCAGCCGCGCATACCGGCGTATCGCAGCGCGCTATTCAGTCACAACGCTTGGCTGCCATTGCCTCACTCAACCAGGCTCGTCATCGCGCCGGCGAAGCGACGCACGCCCATAAGCTGACTCTTCATCGCATAGTCAAAGAGGGCTGCGCGCTGCTCGAACACCGCGCTCATGTGGCTTGTGGGATCGGCCGGTGGCAACTTCAGCCAGGCGTCCGCTTCGCCTGTGTTGGTCACAACATCCATGCCCTGTTTTCGCGCCAGATGCATTATTGCGCTGTTCTCGGACATGCAGTGCATGAACATGGCGCGAACGCCCCAGTTGCGGGCGTGCTTGTGAGCGCGCCCGAGAAGCGCACCTCCGAGGCCCAGACCGCGATGTCCAGGCAGCACGGAAACCCCTAGCTCCGCATGGCCATCAAGGCGGGCGAGATGCGCCGCGCCGACGATCTGCAATTCGTCGCCCCAAACACCGAACAGGGCGTCACGTTCGTAATCGATGTTCCTTAGATAAGTACAGACCGCCTGGTCGCTCAGAACCGCGCCGAAGCGAAGTCGCCGGTCCTCGCTCGGAAGCGCCAGGAAATGCTGCTCGAGCAAAGGCGCCTCGACGCTTGAAAGTTCCTTGATCGGGATCATGGGTACATTTTGACCTGAATGACTATCTGCGATGAACCGGCGGCACATGTCCGACGCGACCTTGCTCCACCAGAGACATCACATTCCGCTCGCGCCGCCACTTGGCCTGGCAGATCGGGCAGAACGCTTCCCCGCGCTCATCGAAACGCATGTGTATGCCGCTGACCGGATGAATCACGTGCACCGGATTTTGTTGTGTGTCGTCGCGTGCATCCAGACAATATACACAGAGCGGCGTACTTTGATTACTAGCCATAGCCGGCTCAGACAGCGCCGAATCAGTACGGGTTCCGCTCAATTCAATTCATTTACCCGCACTACAAAAAAGTGTCGCCAGGAAGAGACCAACTCTTCGAGGATAAAAAAATATCCGGCAATTTATTACCGCTAAGTGACGGGAAAATGTGGACGTGTCAATCAGCGCTTCCTGGCCGCGCCACCAATTCATTGCTGCCGAATTAAGCGCTTCCTGGCCGCCGCCAAATCATTGCTGTCGAATTTAAGCGCTCCCTCCCCTTCAAGGGGAGGGAGAAACGCCGCTTACCACCAACCACCAGTTGCATCGTCAATGCAACGATGCCATACGCTCCTTCCCCTTCAAGGGGAAGGCCGGGATGGGGATGGGGCGCACCGCTTATGTCGACGCTTTCACTCGTAATGCATGCCCAACCCGGACCCATCCCCACTCCGAACCCATCGC
>DATGFK010000674.1:0-3135 GCA_035309185.1 Aggregatilineales bacterium | reverse complement strand
AATGCGCCCGATACCAGCATTCCCACCAGGAGCATTGCCAGTACCATCACAATCGGGTTGACCTGTGCCAGCCCGCCCGCAGCCTGGATGTTGACAATGATCACGTAACCCGCCACGCCGCCCGTCATAAATATTTCGCTGTGCGCAAAATTCACAAACTGTAGGACGCCGTACACCATCGTGTAGCCCAGGGCGATCATGGCGTAAACGAAACCAATGCTCAGGCCGTCAATGATGGTACTTGGAAGCTGGATAACAGTCTGTTTGAGAAGGTCTATGCCGGGCATAGGCTTCAGTATGGCGATCCCATGCCCGAGGGCAGGGAGGACAATCGCCACAACGAAAGCGGCGATGGACATGACGACGATTGAGCCGACGGTAAACAGCCCGATCTGGCCGAGCGGTCTGACGACGTAGGCCATAGTCCAGTTTCCGGCGCGCTGCCAGGGGGACGGGGACATAGGCAAGACTCCTGCTTCTGTAGATTTTGTGAACACTTTGTAAATTATTTATAGTGCCAAAAAAAATTTACGCAATCTGAATATGAGCTTTGTCCTGAAAATGGGTGTAGATAAGCAGTGAGCCGGGGAATGAACATCCCCCGGCTCAACATCTGCTGGTGCGCTCAGGCGCACCGAACGTTCTAACTACACTTGCTGGTACTCGGCCTCAGGCATTACTGTGCTTTGGTCGCCGCCATTGTCGCGCCGGGGGCCATAGCAGCCATCGTCGCCTGCATGGAAGCCTGCATCTGGGCATACAGCGGCGAGGGAGCTGTTACGGTGTCGAGTACCTGCTTGCCCGTCGATTCGTACACGGTCGGGTCAGACGAGGTGATCTTGACCGTGTAGTAGGTCGCGATCTGCGGGTCGCCTTCGGCGTCAAAGGTGATCTTGCCGATGACGGTGGGGAACTCGCTCGTGGCGCGCACGGCAGCCGCAACCTGGGCGCGGCTGGGCAGTTTGCCGCCGTTGGCCTTGATCGCCGTCAGAATGCCGTTCATGGCAACCTGCGTGGCAGCGTAGGCTTCAGGAGCATACGTCTCGACCTGCTTCACGTTGTAAGCAGTTTCGTAGTCGGTGATGAACTGCTTGGCATCCGGGAACATGCTGGCGGGGCCAGCGGTCGTGGTGAAGATCGTGCCGATCACGGCGTCACCGGCCAGCTTGGGCAGGTCGGTGCTGTCGAGGCCGTCAGCGCCCATGAACTGGGATTTGATACCCTTGGCGCGCGCCTGCTTGAACAGCGGGCCGCCCTTGTCATAAATACCACCCCAATAGATGAGGTCAGGGGCAGCGGCGGCGATTGGGGTCAGGATGGCGTCGAAGTTCGAGGCTTCTTCGGTCTCGGTAAAGCCGACGACGTTCAGACCCTGCTTGGTCGCCTCATCCTTGAAGGCCTGGGCAACACCGGCGCCGTAAGCGGTCTTGTCGTCGAGTACCCACACGCTCTTGACCTTAAGGGTCTTGGCAGCGTAGATGGCGCCGACTGGCCCCTGGATGTCGTCACGACCGCAAACGCGGTTGTTGGTTTCCTTGGTGCTGTCGGTGCTGGTGACTTTCGGGTTGGTGTTGGCGGGCGAGATCATGACCAGGTGGTCTTGCACGTAAACCTGGGAGGACGGGATCGCGACGCCTGAATTGAGGTGGCCGATCACGGCGAGGATGGACGCATCGGCAACGATGTTGTGCGCGTTGGAGACGCCGACATCAGGAGTCGCCTGGTCATCGTAAGGAACATACTGAACCTGGAAGCCGAGGTCTTCGATGGGTTTCTTCAACTGCTGGACGGCAAGCTTGGCGCCGTTGCTGATCGCAGTACCTAATGAGGACTGCGGGCCAGAAAGCGGACTCTGAGAAGCAATCTTAATCACCTGCGCGCCCTGCGAACTGCGCTCAGGCACCGCGCTGTTGGACGCGGCATAAGCTGGAACTGCAATAGCTATGGCTAGAATTACGGTCGTAATACGAAGCAAATTCATCCTATGCATGTCTAACCTTCTCCTCCATGTGCGCAAAAAGTTTTGGGAAGTTGTCTGAGTGAACCTCCGCATTTGTGCATATTAACAATGACTCTCAACTATTGTCAAATAGTCATCGGATGTGACATGCTCGAACGCTGGAATAATGTTACTGCCTTATGCTTCAAGTTCCAGACGTTTTTGCCCAAACCCTTGACGCAGAGGTCGGAGGTCTTGCTGCCCACGGCATGAAAGCATCTCGATTCCCATTTTTGATACAACCCAACGCATGATTGGCAGAATTTTGGCATACGGGTGGCAGTCTATTCATGCCCATTCATGGTAGGCTTTTTATATCAACCTTTTGAAACAAAGTTGCATCGCCTGCCAGGAGAATGATTCCGGCGGGCAACTGGGCTATATGAGACTGTCAGGAGGTGCAGGGATGTAAAGGCCCGATAACCGAGATGCCCGACGCAAAGATGGGCATTCGCGCGTCTCTATCCCATAAAATTAGGAGCAATTGAAATGTTTAGACTGAAACGATCTTCCCCAAAACAGCCCCTTTTAGCTTCATTGTTGTTTCTTCTGGCACTTGCAGGCTTAATTCTACAGATGGCGCTTCCGAGCGCGTGGGTCGCTGGATCGGGACGCCCGCCCACCAACACGCCGATCCCGTCGCCAACAGCCAGCGGGCCGACGAATACGCCGACGGCGGCGGGTTGCACTTCCGGCGCGGACTGCGACTCAAAAATGACCCTGGCCGAAAAAGAGGGTCAAATGGCGCAGGTACACTACCAGGCGCTGACCAGCAATACGGACATTACCACGTATGCGCTAGGATCGCTCCTGAGCGGCGGCGGTGAGGGGCCAAGCAATGGCAACACCGCGCAAGACTGGTTCAACATGGTCAATAACTTCCAGAACTACGCGCTCCAGACCCGCCTGCACATCCCCCTCCTGTACGGCGTGGACGCCGTCCACGGACATAACAACGTCTATGGTTCGGTTGTCTTCCCCCATCACAGCGGCATGGGCGCCACGCACGATACCGCGCTGATCACGCAGGCCGAGCAGGTGACTCGTGACGAAGTGCTGGGTACTGCCTTCCGCTGGGTGTTCTCGCCGTGTATCTGTACGCCACAGGATGACCGCTGGGGCCGCACCTATGAAGG
>DATGFK010000673.1:0-6189 GCA_035309185.1 Aggregatilineales bacterium | reverse complement strand
CTCATGGAGCTTACGCAGGGCCTGGATCATGAGGATGCGAATGTGCCGTTCGTTATCAACGATCAGAATCTTTTTAGGGTTGTTAGGCTGAACTGTGATCGGGGTGAGTCCCGATTCTGAAGCGGAGAACATTAAAGATTCCATAGCACACCTTCTTCCTGATTGAAAGCACCAGCGCCATGTGATGTAGATGCCAAGAATTCGTTCCAGAAACCTTGATAAAGTGTAAAGATTGTCCGGGTACGGTACTACGGATAAAAGTGCCGAATTTTCATCGTGCAATTTCGTACAAGTTATCAGAATACAGGGCGCGGGCGGGCATGATAAGCTGATTATCGGGATCACCCTCGCGGGATCTCAATCGCGTTCACTTTCACGGGATGCACAGTCTATGCCACCACTCACCGATCACCAGAATATAGACCTGCTGTGGGTCATTGTCGCCAGCGGTATGGTCTTCTTCATGCAGTTGGGCTTTCTATGCCTGGAAATTGGGCTTGTACAGGCCAAGAACGCCATTGATACGGCGGTCAAGAACGTGGCGGATTTCGTGGTCACGTCCCTGGTCTTTTACGTAGTGGGCTTTGGGTTGATGTTCGGACATAGCTGGCAGGGGATATTCGGAACCAGCGACTTTCTCATCTCTGGGGCCAGTCCTGGCGCGACCTTCCTGGGGACCGCCTTTATTTTCATGCAAATTTGCTTTGCGGGTTGCGCGGTGACGATTGTCGTGGGTGGCACGGCGGAGCGATCCGACCTGACCACGCACCTGCTGATCGCCACGGTAATTGCCGCAATTATCTACCCGGTTTTTGGACACTGGGTCTGGGGGAACCTGTATTACCCGGATCCCAACGGCTGGCTGGTCAAGCTGGGCTTCATTGACTTTGCGGGGAGTTCTGTCGTTCACGGCGTCGGCGGTTGGGTCACGCTGGCGGGCCTGATGGCCGTCGGCGCCCGCAAAGGCCGCTATGGGCCGGACGGGAAGGTGAACTCGATGGGCGGCAACAACATCCCGATGGCTGCGGTTGGCACTTTCATTTTGTGGTTCGGGTGGTTCGGCTTCAACGGCGGCAGTTTGCTGAGAGTCAGCACGGACATCGGGGCTGTGATTCTCAAGACGAACTTTGCCGCAGCGGCGGGCGGCCTGACCTCGTATTTGTATGCACGCTGGCGGACGCCGCACGGCGGACTGCAAGCCCTGCCCATGCTCTCCGGGACGCTGGGCGGCATGGTCGCCATCACGGCAGGATCGTTCGCCGTGCCGATGTGGGCCTCACTGGTTATCGGCGGGATCGCCGGGGTTGTCGTCAATCTGGCGCAGGAGCTGCTTGACTACCTTAAGCTCGACGATCCCTGTGGGGCCGTTCCTGTTCATGGTTTCTGTGGAGCGCTGGGGACCATCCTGACAGGGGTATTTGCCACTGAGGAGGCCCTGGCTGCTCATGCCGGTGGGCGGATCGAACAGATCGGCGTGCAGATTCTTGGTTCGTTGGTGTGCTTTGCCTGGGCCTTCGGAGTTGGAGCGCTGGCGTTCTGGTTGATCAACAAGATTCACCCGATCCGTGTCAGCGAGGAGGTGGAACAGCGCGGCCTTAACATCAGCGAATACGACGACGTGTTGACCTGGCTGGATCACCGCAAGACACAACAATACGAAAGCACCGTCAGTACGCTAAACGAGCTGGTGCAGGTGCGGACGAAAGAACTTCAAAGCGAACATGATCGGCTGGATACCGTTCTCAAGAGTATGGCTGATGGGCTGATTGTGACGGGATTGAGCGGTAGCGTCGCGCTGGCAAACCCGTCTTTCATGCGTATGTTCCAGGCTACCCATATTCCAATGGGTCAACCTATCCAGCGGATCATTGACAAAGCGCCCCTGATCCACGTGATCGAGCAGGCGGTGCGCAACGTCGGACATACCTTTAGCACGCGCTTTGACCTGGACGGCCACTACTTCCAGGCCAGTTCACGCAGCGTAGAAAGCGTAGGAGCCGTGTCCGGCGCGGTCACGGTCATCCGCGACGTGACCTCCGAGGTGCAGGCCGAACAGAGTCAACTTGACTTCATGAGCAACGTCAGCCATGAACTCCGCACGCCACTGACTTCAGTGACGGGCTTTGTGAAGATGATTCGCCAGTTGTTTGTGGAAGACCTGCGGCCCAATGTGAAACCGTTGGACAATACTGCGCAAGAAGCACTCGACCTGATCCACACCGACCTGGACATCCTGGCTGAAGAGAGTGAACGCCTCACACGACTGATCAACGACGTGCTTGACCTGAGCCGTATGGATTCAGGTGCGTTGAACTGGCAAGTGACTGAAGTTGACCCTCTGGCACTGGCGAACCAGACCGTGGCCCTGTTCGCAGCGATGGCATCAGAACATCGCCTGGAGCTGATCCTGGACGCGCCGGAAGAATGCCCAACGGTCGCAGCCGATGCGGATCGGCTTAAGCAGGTGCTTGCCAATTTGCTGTCGAACGCCATCAAATTTACGAAGACCGGCGAGATATTGCTCCGGCTGCAAAAGCTGGACAGCGGCGAGCGGCTTGACCTCTGGCCGCACACTTACAGCCCTAACGCAGACTTGCCCGACTGGCAGGCTTTCAGCAAAGGCGTAAAAAGCGCCTGGCTTGTCGTCAGCGTAACCGATACGGGGATCGGGATTGCGCCGGATAAGATGCCGGTTGTCTTCGAGCGCTTTGGACAGGTTGGCGAAGTGATGACGGATAAGCCTGCTGGCACAGGGCTGGGACTGGCGATCTGCGTGGACATTGTGCGGCGGCTGGGTGGGTACCTGTGGGTTGAAAGCGAAGGAGGTAAAGGCAGCCGATTCAGCTTTGCATTGCGATTGGAGCCGGTGGCCGCAGGGCTTTAGATTGACGGCGGAGGCGGTTCACCGATGCCGCGTAGCAAGTCTTCCAGAGTTTTGCCAGAGTAGCGGGCGCTGCCTAAAACGTAATTGCCCTGCGAGTCAATCTTATAGCTATAGCGGATAGAGGGTCTGCCTTGAGTAGTTTCTGTCCAGACGGCAACGCTCAGGCTGCCATCGTCTCGCCCCACCACGATTCCGCCATCACAGTCTATGTCGGCGGGGGACAACTTGGTTCCCGGTAACGTATCCAGTTTCGTGAGCTTAACGGTTTTGACGATACGAGTCATGGTACATTCCAACCCTGAGTCAACGATATTGTAACAACGCTCCATCATAACAGTGGACCAATGGTTCACTGTTATTCTCCTAATTTTATACTAACTCAGACATAGGGTGAAATGGGTCGTTGAAAGAGAGGTCAGCCTCATCCGCCGACTCGAAATCCGTCTGCACGGTGCCAGGGGCTATAGAGATCGTCCTCAGAAGATGCGCCCGAAGCCGTTCCCCTGGAAGCTGAGGAGACGCCGAGCATCTCCGCGAGTGCTGTCGCGATGAGCGCTTCGTCCCGCAGGATTGAGGGAAGGGCAGGCGGCTGCCAGTTTGCAAAATGGCGTTCGAGCAGGGCGGTGGTGGCGTGGCCCTCGACGAAATCGGGGTGATTGATGACGTCGCGCAGAAACTGCACATTCGTGGTCAGACCGAGGATCACGTATTGGGCGAGTGCGCTATCCATGCGCAAGATGGCGTCCAGGCGATCCTGTCCGTGGACGATTAGCTTGGCGATCATGGGATCGTAATGGATGGTGATAGCGTCGCCAGTGCGCACGCCCGAATCCACGCGGATGCCTGGCCCCTGCGGTTCGATAGCGCGACGGATCGTACCGGTGCTGGGTAAGAAGTTATTGGCAGGGTCTTCGGCATATACGCGGCATTCAATAGCATGGCCGCGACGGGTGATGTCGGATTGCGCAAAGGGCAGCGGATCGCCCTGGGCGACGTGAATTTGCAGTTTCACAAGATCGAGGCCGGTGATCGCTTCCGTAACGGGGTGTTCGACCTGGAGGCGTGTGTTCATTTCAAGGAAATAAAATTCGCCACTGCCAACATCCACGATGAATTCCACTGTCCCGGCATTGACATAGCCCACCGCTTTGGCCGCGTTGACGGCAGCCGTACCCATCGTCTCGCGCAGTTCAGGCGTCAGGTAGGGCGAGGGCGATTCTTCGACGATCTTCTGATGGCGGCGCTGGATGGAGCAATCGCGTTCCAGCAGGTGAATGGTGTTGCCGCGCGAGTCGGCAAAGACCTGGAATTCGATGTGACGCGCCTCCTGGATGTATTTTTCCAGGAAGACCCGCCCGTCGCCAAAGGCCTTTTCAGCTTCGCGCTGTGCCGATTCAACCGCAGCGGGCAAATCGGCTTCGGCATGGACGATGCGCATCCCGCGCCCGCCGCCACCGGCTGAAGCCTTCACCAGCACCGGGTAGCCGATCCGGCGCGCGGCCTCCTGGTAAGCCTGCATGTCTGCGCCACCAACGTAACCGGGCAGGGTGGGGACACCGGCTGCGCGCACCAGGGCCAATGCACTCGTTTTGAGTCCCATCGCGCGGATCGCTTCTGGCGGCGGGCCGATAAAGGTCAGTTTGGCGGCTTCGACAGCAGCGGCGAAATCCGCATTTTCCGAGAGGAAGCCAAAACCGGGATGCACGGCGTCACAGCCAGCGGCGAGCGCCGCCTCGACGATTTTGTCGCCCCGCAGGTAGGAGTCGGCTGGTGGAGGCGGGCCGATGAGGACAGCTTCGTCCGCCATATAGACCGGCACCGACGTGGCATCGGCTTCGGAATAGACCAATACGGAGGCAATATCGAGATCGCGGCAGGCGCGGATGATGCGTACAGCCACCTCGCCCCGATTGGCGATCAGAATTTTGCGGATCATGCGCCTTGCGGTGCAGGCTCCATTTGCTCGGCGGAGGCGTCCTGCGCCTGAGGTTCTTCTTTCGGCAAAGCATCATCGAATGTGATCACGCGATAGGCCTCCGCGTAGACCATCTCTTTGCCTTTGGCTGTCTCGGCAGCACGTTCGCGGATGAAAGGAGCCGGGTCCCAATTCTGCATCTGACTCTTGTGGAAGCGGAGCGCCTCGATCTTGAGTTCAATGGTGTCCGTAATATTGACGAAGGTCGTCGCGCTCGTGTTGTCCCAGGTTTCGACGTAAACCTTATAGGTCTTGTGGGCCGTGAGTCCTTCGGCCTCCAGTTCTTTGAACAGGGTCGGCATCCCGGCAGCGGGAAAGACAGCATCAATGGCTGCCGTCGCCGCCGCGCGGTGATCGGGATGGTTGATGTAACCATCACCGGCCCACAAGGCTTGCGGATTGCCCGTAATCAGGGTATCGGGACGGAAGCGACGGATCTCCCTGACCAGGCGTTTCCGCAGCGTCATTGTTGGCTCAAGCATCCCGTCAGGTTCACGCAGAAAGACCACGTTGTTCACACCAATGTGCTTAGCCGCCGCGATCTGCTCCGGTTCGCGGATAGCAGCCGCCTGTTCTCGCGTGATATTGGGATCGAGAATGCCCACGTCGCCGCTGGTGCAGAGGACATAGCAGGCTTCCGCACCCTGGCGCACCCAGCGGGCGACGGTGCCAGCACAGCCAAATTCGATGTCATCGGGATGGGCCACGATGACCATCACGCGCTTCGGAACATAAACTGAATTGACCGGATTTGTCATAGTCGCAAATCTATCCTTATGCCTTTAGCCAGCCACTGGCTGGGCCTCCTGGGCGATAGTCTTGCGGAGAAACGCCCAGGCTTCATCTTCCGTCCTGAAAAAATAGATTTCCATAGGCCTTTGGGCCAGTTTGGCCGCCATCTTGCTAATTGTCTGACCAAAGAGGCTGGCTCCGACAATGGTCACTTTGCCCCTGGTGGGATGCGTGAAGCTAGGGCCGTAGCGGGCTACTCGCAAAACGCCACTGGGAGCCTTAATGGAACCGCTGAGGTTAATCAGGCTGTGAATGACGCCACTGCCGGTGGCGTGATCGCGCAGGCGCTGTTCCTCATCACGCCCTGTGACGGCCTCGGCCAGCGTATAAGGATAGGTGAATACCGCGTAGATGACACGCCCATTTTCTCGTAATTCGACAGTGATTGGCATTACAATTGCTCCGGTTCTCCGGGAAAGCCCTGGTTCAAATGGGAAGTGTTGTGAACGACTACCACTAATTGCGTCAATTGTAGTCATTCCTGACTTTTTGAACCAAAACGTGAACAGTTTTTTTGAAGTTTTTTGCAAGTGACGAT
>DATGFK010000672.1:0-2903 GCA_035309185.1 Aggregatilineales bacterium | reverse complement strand
GAGCATGATGATCGTGAACACCGCCGCACCGATAGGAATGAACCTGGATAAAGGCGCCGTATTGATCAAGGTGTACAGGCTAAACGAGAGCTGAAGACCGGACTCTCTAGCTCCCAGCCCAGCCACACAATCCCCATCAGGCCCGCGAGCGAGTATAAGAAGATCGCGAGACGGCCCGATTCCAGCGTAGAGCCGAATACTGCATACAGCGGGAATGTCGCAACAAAGAAGCCCGGCGGCTGTGAGAGATAGGTTTGTGAATAGAGTGGGTAGCCATGTTGAACCGATTTGAAGGTTGTCAGATAAACGCCTTCATCCCATTCGATGTTTGGGTGCGCTCTGAGGGCAAAGGCGCAAAGACAAAGGACGATGCACAGCGCCCCGCACAGCAGGATCAAGGCCCCAGGCGATGGTTTCTGCACGGTTTCTGCACTCCTTGATCTGGATTTTGAAGTCGTTCAGCAGCCGGAGAATGGTCGCAACGTGACGGCTATTGCCGTGGCCCCCACGAAACCGGAAACGTGAAGGTGAGCGCTGTTCCCTGCTGTGCCTGGCTGACAATGTCAACGGTGCCATTCAACTGCTCGACACGCTGGCGCATATTGAGTAACCCGTTCCCCAGTTCGACGCGCTGCGGGTCAAAGCCCAGGCCGTTGTCGGATATGCGCAGCGTAATGTGTGTGGGGGACTCTTTCAGCGTCACGTGGACTTCGGTGGCGTTGGCGTGGCGGACGATATTCGACAGCGACTCGCGCAGGAGTTGCACAACGGCGTGCAGGTACTTCTCGATGAAGAAAGTCAGGCTTTCCGGAACGTCAATGACCAGTTTGGCGGAGGACGTGTCACGAAAGTTTCGCACAATATCCTGGAGTTGATTCTGAAATTCGCGAGAGTAATCCGTTCCGATTTTCAGATCGCGGATGTAGCGCCGCAAATCGTCAATAATCTGATCGAGGTTTTGCGTCGCGTGGACAAGCATTTCATTCATTCGGCCATCGTTGGCGAGAGTCGTGCGCGCAATCTCCAGGCTCATACCGACGGCGTAGATGGATTGGATAATGCCGTCGTGGAGTTCCATGGAAATCCGCTCACGTTCTTCAAACTTGATTCGCTGGGTTTCGGCGCGCGCCGTTTGTTCACGGATAAGCAACTGCGCCCATTCTTCCTCGGCGCGCTTGCGTTCGGTAATATCGGTTACGAAAGCCAGGGCCAGGACGCCGGTTTCGGTCTGGAGGTGGCTTAAACCGATCTCAACCGGGAACTGAGAGCCATCTTTACGCTGCCCGGATAGATCACGCCCGATGCCCATCGGGCGCACGCCAGGCTGCTCGAAGTAGCCGTTGCGATAGGCTACGTGTTCAGCGCGGAACTGCTGCGGCAGCAACATTTCAACGGGCTGCCCCAAGAGCGCGTCCCGCGTGTAGCCGAATATAGCCTCCACACGCTCGTTGACCAGCACAATGAGGCCCGACTCATCAACAAGCAGGATAGCTCCAGGCGCGGTTTCGATCAGCGTCCTGAAGCGCGTCTCACTGCGGCGTAGGGCCAGCTCGACCTGCTTGCGCCCGGTAATGTCACGGGCAATCGCAGAGGCGCCAATGATCGTCTCTGCCTCGTCCCGGATCGGTGAAACCGTCAGCGACACGTCCAGCCGCGTACCATCTTTGCGCTGGCGAACTGTCTCGTAGTGGTCAACTTTTTGTCCGCTGCTAACCTGGCTCATCAGCCACGGGAAATCGTCGGCATGGTCGGGCGGTATGAGCATCGAAATGGGCTGCCCGATGGCTTCTTCGGCGCTGTAGCCATACAGCCTCTCCGCGCCCGCGTTCCAGCTTGTGATCATGCCCGCCAGTGTCTTACCAATAATCGCGTCATTCGAGTTCTGCACAATCGAAGCAAGGTGCTGTATATCCGTGTGCATGGTGTTCATCGAACCTTATTCTCCGGAAAATCTTAGTCATGAAAACACAGGATGTTTGTCATTCGACTGGCTCACATTTGGCTCTATCCGGGGAAAAATTATCAGGCTATTGTGAGGGAAGTCAGTCATCTATGGTGTAACGGATTACAGAGTATGCCCGCCACAGCCTTTAGAGACAATTTAGCCACGGACGCGATGCGCATCGTAGTCGTCGCCGATTATGATCCTGTGCGGACAAACATCAGCGCGCTGCTGCAACAATACCCGAAGTTTCACGTCGTCAGCGAGGCCCATTCCGGTGCGGAAGGCGTCCGGGAAGCCGTGAAAGAGCAACCTGACGTGGTCGTGATAGACGTTCGTATTCAAGACATGTCCAGCGCTGATGCTGTTTCTGAGATTCTACACCAGGTTCCAAAAACGCGGGTCATCCTGCTGAGCGGCTTTGCAGAAGACAAACGGCTGCAAGCGGCGCTTGGCGCCGGGGCATCGGGTTACGTGCTGAAACGCATCGGAATCCAGGACCTGGCTGATCGGATTGAGGCTATCCTTCGATCACAGACGACGAGCCAGTGAATGTGACATGAACCTCCACAAAAAAATGGCGTTTGTTGAGCCGGAGGCTTAAGCCCCCGACTCAACGCAGAAAATAGACCACGAAGAGTCACCAGGATTCCGCATCAATGGTGGCCCATTCATTTTGCTAGAAGTAACTGCTGATAATCTGCAAGATGCTGCCGATATTGGAGGGGTCGCCCGATTGAACTTTGGTCGTCGAGGCCCGCGCGATGGAACTCAGCGTGCCAACGTCGGCGTCTTTACCATACGCAATCGGGATGACAATGATGGGATTCGAGTCCTGATGGGTAGCGTTAATCTGGTTCACCACGTCGTTGAGCGTATTCTGTTTGCTTTCCGTGTCTTCGCCATCGGTCAGCAAGATAATGGCCCGGATGCGATCCCCATTTTGCTTGTCATTGGCGTA
>DATGFK010000671.1:0-2885 GCA_035309185.1 Aggregatilineales bacterium | reverse complement strand
GCAACACCTCGTTGCTGCGACTTTTGCTCTGGATGCGGGCGGCAAGGTTGACCATGTTTCCAAAATAGTCGAGCGTGTTGTTCAGGTTGACGGCGATTGCGCTGCCTTCATGCAAGCCAATCTTGACCAGGATATTCCCGTCTTCGACCTTGCGGTTCTGGTTGAACTGTTTGATGCTATGCTGCACGGCCAGGGCCGCGCTCAAGGCATGATCGGGACTGGCAAAAGCGGCCATGACGGAATCGCCGATGGTTTTGATCACAAGCCCGTCAAAGCGTTCGATCTCACGAAACAGGACGTCAAAGTGGTCGCGAACAAGGTTGTAGGCTCGCACGTCGCCCAGGTGCCTGTAGAGTGTGGTGCTTCCGGTAATATCGGTGAAGAGGATGGTCAGGCTCTTCACGCTCAGGCTTTCGCGCTGCGATAGGGTGTCGTGGGCAAAAATTTCCTTGAACTCTGGCAGGAGCATGACATCCAGGCCGGTGACGCGGCGCGGCGGTAGCGGTGCGACAAAGTCGCGGAAAATGCCGACGATGTGGGTCGCTCCCTCAGTTGTGACGGTCATAGATCCCAGGCCTACTTTGAGTTCGCTTGGCGAAGCGATTTCCGGGGAATAGACGATAGTGATCTCGGAGCGCGGCGCGCTATCTTTTTCCACGTCGAAGCGAGATGCTGCGCTGGGATGGCCGTCCTGCAAATTCAGCAAATAGTATTTTCCCGGACGATCCAGGTTTAGCGTGATGGGCTGTTTGCCGTCCCATTGCCCGATTGGTACCGCGCCCGGGGCCATATTGGCTTTGAGTGACTCTTGCGTGGGGCGAATCGCCGGATTGACCGTGAAAGCCACCTCGATGTTTTCATCCGAATGGATGGGTGTGCCTGATTCACACATCTTGCAATACGTCTCGTGCCCTACTTCCCCCATCCGGGCTGCCATTCCAGTTGTGCCATTACAATGACCACAGTGCGTCACCCAATGCAGATCAAATAGGCCAACGCGGCTGGCGTAGATCAACCAGAGCAATATGGGCGGCTCGGAAACGCCCCATGCCGCAGCCAGGGTATAGGCATTGAGGCGGTTGAGGCGTTCGTCCTCTGCGGACAGAATCAACTCCCGGAAACGCTGATCCAGGCTGGCATCGCGTGAAGGATAAGCCTGGATACGGGCAAAAGCCTGGTCAAGACGGTTCGTGTTTACTTCAAACAAGGCATGATTCCTTTGTCGGGTGATCGCGGGCGAACGGTTGTGCGTAAATTATAGTGGTTTGTGGGCTATTCAGGCACCTGGTACGGATTCACACGAGTTACTTTAATCGAACACCACATACGCCGGACGCCCGTAATCGGCGGGAATCACGTCCAGGTGGATGGCTGTGTCAGCAACGGGCGCGGAGATTCCCACGTGCGTATGCCCGCTCACCACGCGGCGGACTTTGGCGCTGTGCTTGATCCGCTCGCCCAGCGTCAGGTTGTAAAAATAGGCGTTGGTGATGCCCCACACCTCATTGCCTTCCTTACGGACAATTGCCTCCGCAAAGGGCGGAACGTGAGTCACCACGATAATGTCCTGAACTGCCGCATCGGCATCGAGGGCTTCCAGGCGCCTTGCGAAGTGTTTGCCCAGCATTTCGGCAAATTTGACATCGGTCCAATCCCAATCTACTTTGTCGCCATCCACGATGTATTTTCGCTTGAAAGTGAAATAGTCGTCGGTGTGATAGGGCAGCGACGGATCGGCGCCGCTGTAGTCATACCAGCCATTCGTGCCACATACCGCCACGTTGTCGCAAATCCAATTCTCGCCTTCCAGCCAGATCGCGCCGTGATCGTCCGTGATCTGCGGCAGGAGCGTGTTAAACAGGTGTTCGCTGGAAGCAGTTCGTGTTGACCACAGGTCGTGATTGCCACTCAGCACGAGACGAGGGCACTGCACGACTTCCAGCAGCCGCAGCATTTCCGCGAAGTTTTCTGGCCCCTCGCCCACGTCCCCGGCGACGACCAGGCAGTCCGGTTTCAGGTCGGCCAGTTCGACGGCGAAGTTCGTGAGTACCGTATGCCACTGGCGGTGATAGTGCGTGTCTGAGGTTACGACGATACGCATTGCGATCTCCGGGCAGATTCCAGAGCGTTGTGGACAGACGCAATTGTCGCCCTGACGCATGATTAAGACAAGGTAACTGATTTCCTTCCGGTGGGCAAGGCGAAATTTGAATTTGCACTTGCAGGAAATCCGCATGTAAAAGACAATGGAATCGCGCCTCAAAATCTTTTTAGTAAAAGGACATCAGAAAATGAAAAAGCGATTTTCGTTGTTCGCATCGTTGTCTCTGGTTGTCGTTACGCTCTTAAGTCTGGTTGCGACTCAGGCTGCGTCGAATTCGGTAGCGCAAAGCACTGCCGCCGCGACAATGGCCGCCCTGGGGCCAACCCCAACTGCTCTACCGCTGTCCGGCGATCCCATCTTGATCGGCGTCGCCCTCGCGCAGACGGGCAGCAGCTCACTGCTCGGACAAGACCAGGTGGTCGGCGCAAAGATCGCCGAGGCATACTTTAATCAGCGCGGTGGTGTGAATGGGCGCCCGATCAAGCTGGTTTACCAGGATGCAGGCAGCACGCCCGATACCGCGACTCAGGCGTTCAACACGCTCATCAATGGCAACGTGGTGGCAATTGTTGGCCCGACGCTCTCCACGCAGGCCTTCGCCGCCGATCCGGTTGCCAGCAAAGCGGGTGTTCCGGTGCTGGCTCCCTCTAACACTGCCGGCGGGATTCCACAGCTCGGCGCGTATGTGACTCGCATTTCGGCGGGCGTAGCCAGTTATGCAGTCAACGCGATTACGCTTGCGCTGAAACAGAATCCCGGTATCAAAAACGTGGCCGTTGAA
>DATGFK010000670.1:0-5685 GCA_035309185.1 Aggregatilineales bacterium | reverse complement strand
CCGATAGTTAGCGTGTAGCCAAGGATGCGGGTCGTGACAGATGCCGTCGCCAGCCAATCGTTCACGGCGAAAAATCCACTGATCAGCGGGATGCCGATGGCATTGGCGACCAGCCCGCTCAGCAGCGCCACAGTCAGCAGTCGCTCGCGCGGCTGCGGGGCGCGACGTTCGCCTAAATAGCTGTTCATCAGCCACAGAGCCAGGGGAAGGAGCGCAAAAAGGATTCCAAAGAATTGTTCCTGGCGAGCCGAAAAGGTTCCGTGGTACAGGCGCGTCGCCAGCACAACCGCAAACGTGAACGCCAGCAGAATGCCGATCTCCGTTAGCGTGGTGCGCCACACACGCCGGAAGGGAAAGATTTCTTTCTCTTCTTGCTGCGGCGCCAGTAAAATTGGCTCGAATGACAACGGAAGCCTACTCCTCGTCTTCGGGCAGGAGTCGCTTCAACATGCTGCTAAGAAGACTGCCAACTTTCAATCCGCCACCGCCGCGCGGGCCTTTTGGCCCTTTGCCTGAAGGAGAACTGCGCGGCCCACGGAAATGGTTTCCGTTGCGGCCCCGGCGCTCATCCTCCTGATCCATCACCAGGCCCAGCCGCAGCAGGCCAACGCTTGTGCTGTAGGAGGGATTGCGCAACTGGTCGGCCATCCCGCTGATACGCTCCGGCTGCGCCACACGGACGGGCATCTTCAGCACGTCGCCTGCAACCTGCCGGATTCCCGGTAACTGCGCGCTGCCGCCCGTCAAGACGATCCCGGCGGACAGCAGTCCATCATAGGCGCTGTATTTGGCTTCCCTGAGCACCAGTTGAAACAATTCCTCGACACGGTCATGTACGATATCGCACAGGTCGCTGCGCTTGACCTTGCTCATCTGCTCTTCGCCAAAAGCTGGCACGTTGAACGTCTCGTTGGCGTCTATCGCGTCCGGGTCGGCGTGTCCGTAGGTTTTCTTGATCTCCTCGGCGATCTCGTAAGGCAGATGCAGGCCCTGGGCAATGTCATTGGTGACGTGCCAGCCGCCCACCGAAATCACAGCGGTATGCCAGACCGTACCGTCTATAAAAATCGCCAGGTCGGTGGTGCCGCCGCCAATGTCCACGACCATTACACCCATTTCGCGCTCGGCGTCCGTCAGCACGACATCGCCCGAGGCCAGGGGGTTGAGGATAAAGCGATCCACCATCACGCCTGCGCCTTCGACGCATTTCTCCAAATTTTGCAAACTGGTCGAAGCGGCCATCACGATGTGCGCCTCGACTTCCAGGCGAAAGCCGTGCATTCCCAGCGGGCTGCGGACGCCATCCTGGCCGTCCAGTGTGTAATTGCGGGGAATCACGTGCAGGACTTCGCGGTTGTGCGGCAGAGCAATGGCGCGCGCCGCGTCCATAGCCCGTTCCAGGTCGCCAAGCTGCACGCCGCGCGGGCTGCTGATACCGACCACGCCCTTACTGTTACGCGAATCGATGTGCGCCCCGGCCACGCTCACGAACGCCCGTCCGATCTCGTAGCCGCTGCTGCGTTCTGCCTTATGGATCGAGGCAGAAATGGCTGCGGTCAGCGCAGGCACATCGTTCACCACGCCTTTTTTCATGCCACGCGCAGGCTCGACGCCAACGCCGACGATGTACACGTCGTCCGTTCGCACTTCGCCCACGAGCGTGCAAATTTTGGTTGTGCCTACGTCAATTCCGACGACCAGATCAGTCATGATGCCTTTAATTGCCTGCCTGAATAGCTTCCTACGGCCCGCCTGTTGGGCTGGAACGATAATACGGCGAGTCAGGATTCGCCACGTCCACCTCGATCAACTGCTTCCCCGCCGCCAGCGCGTTTGCCACGATGGTATTGTAGACAGTCATCTTGGTTACAATGTCCACGCCGTCGCCGAACCACAGTACCCAGCCCCGGCCATCGTGAAACCCTAACCCTCTGGCTGGATCATACACCATCTCGGTCACATTCGGATAGAGTTGTTTGAATTGTATCGCGCCCGCCACAATGTCGGGATCAATGCAGCTTCCCGGCCCCAGCACCTCGCCCATGCCCTGTAACGGGCACGGCCCAGCATGGACTGTCTTCGAGGGATGTTCCACCACAACCCGCACCAGGCTGTTGAGATCCTGGCGGAGGGCCATGACCTTGCCTCGCACGTCAACCCAAACGCGCACCCCGGCCTGTTCCCAGATCAAAGCTGGCTCTCGTTCCGTCACGATAATCTGCACCAGGTTCGGCGGCCAGCCGACCTCAACCGAGGCATTGGCAATGGAGGGGTCCTGTTCAAGCGTCGCCGAGACCTGGGCCGGGTCTACCCAGAAAAGGTGAACGCTCGCCAGTCCGCTTCGCTCAAAGATTTCGGGCGGTGTCAGGTATTTCGTCCCGCCTACTGAAATCTCATGAATAAAAAATGCATTCTGCGTAAAGAGCACGCCCAACACGACCAGCAGAGCCAGGACGATCAGAGCGCTGAACCAGCGCATACTGACATAGACACGACGAGGAACGCCGCGCGGCTGGGTCGCGGGAATCTGTTCGTTTTCGCTGACGGCCCGTTGGAGCCGTCGTCGCCGCCGCCGTTCGGCAAGACTCATTGCCGCTTCGGTGCGGGCTGCCGAAACGTGTGCCCTGTTGCTCAAGCGCTCAGGTTGGGAGTCGGCTGGCTCTGGCAGCCTGGGATCGCTGCCCGGCCTGACATGACGCCGGGCGGGTGGCCTGGAACTCATGCGCGCCATTGTACCGCAATTGAAGCTTTATCTCACTGCGACCCACGAACAACGCAGGCCTTCAGGGCGGCGGGGCGGTTAGCGTTCGTTCACCACGTCTATTAACTGTCGAACCAGCAAGGTCGTATCTATAGGCTTGGGGAAACAGGCGCGAAATCCCGCCTCGATGGCTTTTTTGGCGACCGTCGGCGTCAGATAGGCGCTCACCACCACAGCGGGGATATTTTCGGTGGCGGGGTTTGCCTGAATCTGCTTCAGAAATTCCCAGCCGTCCATCCCCGGCAGTGCCAGATCGACGAGCAGGAGATTGGGCTGCACGCTGTCGAGGAGTAGCAAACCTTCCTCCGCGCTGGCTGCGCTCCAGGTGCGTACGCCGCCATACTGCAACGCTGAACTGATCACCAGAGCGCTGTCACTTTCGTCTTCAACCACAAGAACGCGCAGATCACTTAATTCCATCGGTTCTCTCGTTGGGCTTGTTTTGCAACGTATTGCTATTATTGCTGGTTGTTCCGACGCCTACCTGAGTCGCTGGGGCGTTGCGACGTGCGTAGAACTGCTCAAGACTGGCAATGATGTTGTCACCCAGGCTGACCACGTCGAACGGCTTGCTGATATAGCCGTCGAACCCGGCGGCCAGAACGCGCTCACGGTCACCATTCATAGCGTGGGCGCTCAACACAATGACGGGCAATCCGGCGGTCGCAACCTCGCGACGAATGCGATACAGTAAAGTGTAGCCATCCACTTTAGGCATAGACAGATCCGTCACAATGACGGTTGGCCTGAAAGTTGACAACGAAGCAAGCGCCTCTTCTCCGCCCAGCACCGTCTTGACACTAGCCCCATAGAGCAGCTCTAACGTTGCCTTCAGAACTTCCAGGTTATCTGGCTCGTCGTCCACAATGAGAATTCGATCTTTCGACAAATCGTACATGATGATGGCTCCTTTGTTAAGCGTGTTAAGCGCTTGTTGAAAGTTGTGGCACTGGCTTGGTGGGTTCATCCTCCGCAACGGGAAGTGTCACCGTGAAAGTAGTGCCTTTGCCCACCTCGGATGCCAGGCCGATGCTGGCATTCATCATCTGGCACAGATCGCGCGCTATGGCAAGGCCCAGACCACTGCCGCCAATCTGGCGCGTCGTGCTGCCATCTACCTGGCGGAAAGGTTCAAAAATCACTTCGTGCATATGCGGCGCGATGCCTATTCCCGTATCCCGCACGACGATACACCATTTCCCGTCGGCCGTGCCACTGGCGGACAGGACGACTTCTCCGCTTAGGGTGAACTTGGCAGCATTGGACAGCAAATTGATGATCACCTGCTCGACGTGGCTGCGATCCCCCATGACATTCTCTGGTAGGGTAGGTTCCAGTATCGTCTTGAAGGCCAGCCCTTTTTGCTCGAACAAACTCGACGTTTGGGCAACCACCCGTTCCAGCATTTGTCCCGGCGCATAAGGCGCAAGCTGGATTTCCATACGGCCTGCCTCGATACGCGCCAGGTCAAGCACGTCGTTGATCAGGGCCAACAAGCGGCGATTGTTACTGGCGACTCGTTCCAGGAAAGAGCGCTGTGTATCCGTCAGGGGGCCGGGTCTTCCGGTGAGGATCAGGTCGGTAAAGCCCATAATCGAGTTCAGTGGCGTGCGCAGTTCGTGGCTCATGGTCGAGAGGAACTGGCTTTTCAGGCGCGACGCCTCACGCAGTTCGCGGATAAGCCGTTCGCGTTCAATCCTGCCTGCCTCGATCTCGACCACGCGCTGGCGCAGTCCGTCGAGTGTTTCGCGCAGACGGGCGGTCATCGTGTTGAAGCCCCTTGCCAGTTCGCCAATCTCGTCGTTGCTGTTGACTGCCGCCTGGCGGGTCAGATCGCCATTCGTGATGGCTCGTACAGTCTCGGTCAACCCCTGCACAGGCCGGATAATCGCACGAATCGCGAATATACCCAGAACAATAGCGGACAGCAGAGTGATGACGACGAGGATTGAAGTCACAGCAACCGTGTTGATAGCCAGCGCCAGCGCCTCGCTGACCGGGGCTTCCGCGACCACGATCAGTCTCTGATCGCCTACGCTGAGGGTGTCAGAGGCAATGACAGCGCTGGAGCCGCTTAATCCGTTATAGATGCCATCTGTGGCGGGCGGCGTGAAATAGGTATCTTTCAGCGAAATTGAGGGATCGCGGTGGACGACCACGCGGTGATTCGAATCTACAATGTAGATCACCCCTTGTGGGGTGGTGTCCATACTGACGACCATATCTTGCACAGTCTTGAAGCGCAGATCCGCGACCAGGACATTCTGCACGCTGTCGCTCTGCAAATCAATGACCGGTATGCCAATCGTAATTTCGGGCTGAGCAGTGACCGAATCTACGTGGACAGGACTGTAGTAGACTTTGCGATCCCTGGCCGGAAGCGTGAACTCGTCGTTCTGCGCGCGACTGACGAGATCGCTTGCGGTGATAATGCTCCCTCGGCTGACACCCAGTAGTTCCTGTCCGGTGTTGTCGAGCAGGTAAATCCGGTCGAAGGCGTTCCGATAAGCCAGCAGAATTTGTAGGGTGCTTTTTTGCTGATCGCTGGTCTGGCCTTTGAATGGCCTGACACGGATGGTCAGTTGCAGTTCATTCTCCAGCTCACGAAGCAAGTCTGAGACTTGCAGCGATGCACGATGCGCGATTTCGTGTTGCACCGCAAGCACCTGATCCCGCTGCGTAGAAAAAGATTGGTAGGCCAGAATGGCCCCCACCGATAGCAAAGGTACGATGGCAAGACCAATGAGCGTAATGATCAGCCGCGTACGAATACTGCGTGGCATTGGTTGTACTCCTGCTACGATGCGTTTGGGTTGCTACCGGACAATAGTCTGGGCCTGGGTCAAAATGTCATCCGGAATCGTCAGATTGATAGCCTGTGCGGTCTTCAGGTTGATCGCCAGGAAGAACTCGGATGTTTCAAC
>DATGFK010000669.1:0-6258 GCA_035309185.1 Aggregatilineales bacterium | reverse complement strand
GCCCCCTCCGACACAGCCGGGCAATTCGGGAATAATGGCTCCCCAACTACCATCTTCCTGCGGGATGAGTTCGATTCTGTAGCGCAACCTGATATAGTAGTTCAAATCTTTAGTCTTCATCTTCCTGTGGTCTCGTCTCTTTGAGTTGAATAATCCTGTCGATAGCGGCCAAAGCCTGTTTTACATAGACGATTTTGATCGGACGCGCAAAAGGAATTACAACTTTGATAACTTCATTGTCTACTTTTGCACGAAAGACATGGTGGCTACCAGCACTGTGATCTAAATTGAAACCTTCTGATTCCAATATTTGCCTGAGTTCATCCAGAGACACATCTTTAGGGTTTTGTCGTAGTTTTTGTAAACGTTTCTCGCGTTTGGTCAACGTTTTCCTCTGCGTAGTTTAATGTCGGGCTTGCATGACGGCTGGCGCGACTTCGTCCTGTTCGCCCAGCAATTCGTCTAGGGACATCGTATCATCAGCAGCCGTGTGCTGCTCAATGACATCTTTCATCACCTCGTCAATTTCGCCATCGCCGGTCAGCGCAGCACGCAGTTCTCCGCCCACCGTGAACCAGCGGAACTCGTGAATGGCAATCGGTTCGCCGTCGCCCACGTTGATCTGGAGCGACCACATTCCACCTGGATTCTGTTCTTTGAGGGGTAGCCAGGTTGGCGGCGTGATGAAGTTGACACCGTGCCGGAGCGTGTAGCGGGACCGGACGGTATAGCGAAGGTTGCCCTGGCCGTCAATCAAGTTAAAGCGAATCGTACCCACAGCGGAAGCGGCTGCCGCAGCCGAGAGATCAAAGACCACAAAAGGACGGATGTGCGCCGCGTTAGTGGGTACATCACCCATGCGGACGATCTGCGGTTCACCTGCGTCTTCGTAAACGAGCAGCCCGATGTCACTAAGCTGCGCTTGCGAATTGATGACAGCTTGCCCGGCCCGGCGTAAGGCGCGTTCGGACGCCACTCGCTGTGGGTCGCTCTGTTGGGGGCGGTGGTCGGCGGTCGTTATATTACTGGCTAGATCCCTTGCCCAACGGCCAGGAGGGTACCATAAATCCCCGGCTTGGTTTGATCCAACGCCGATGACTTTAACTGCTGCCCACCAGATGAAACCCGCAAACAACAGCAGTGGAAACAAGTTCCACCAACCGAAGAGCATCATCACGATGAACGCCATCAGGAAGTAAAAGCCTACACCGCGTCTTCTTGATCTTTCGCTTTGCATTGGAGCCGCTCCAGGCACTCAAATTCACTCGCGATGGCTGCCGCGCTGCTGGCGGAGCAATTCTTCCAGGCTGACCGGCGATTCTTCGGGCGCGGCGCGCCCTTCGACCCCGGCTTCGCCGTCGTTCGACAGACGGCGACGGCGCTCGGCGGTTGATGGCGTCACGCTGAAGCCGTGCATCCCGACCAGGACACCATCCACGGTCAGGCGCAAATCCCATACGCCAGAACGGGCGCCCTCCGTGCTGCTTCCCTGGAGCGATAACTGGCGATCACAGACAATGAGGTTCTCCCCATCGCGTAGCCATTGATCGCACTGGCGGCTGAAACGCAGCTTTCCCGTGTGGTCATAGACCTCAAACTGGATGATCGCCAGCCGGTTGCTGTGTTCAGGCAGGACATTCAAGGTTACGAATGGTTGGATCGCCCCTTCATCGAGGGCGACGACCTGCGCCAGATGACGCCTCAATTGACCGTCGGCGGCACGGTCATTCAGGATCAAGCCCACGTCTGTCAGGAAGGCGTCAGCATCGAGGCCACCCTTCAAATGGGCGCGTTGGGCAGCTTTGCGCGCCGCAGGCGTGGTCCGCACCGATCCGCCCAGACGAGGCATGGACAGCCGTATATCTTGCAGTCGCAGGTTGACGAATGTTCCGAGGGCCAATGCAACGTAGACCATGCCTAGCAAATATGCGATGGTCGCCTGGGCAGGGCCAAGTGTCCCCAGCAAACCGGCCAGTACGGCAATTAGAACTGCCAGCCCCAATAGTGCCAGCCAGATCGTAGTTTTGCGGCGATTTTGGGCCATGCCTACCCTTCCCCTGGATGCTTCCATACCCTAAGCTACAGTATACAACCGGAGGCGACATCCTGGCAGCCCGATTGCCTGACATCGCGCTGACAGTGTATACGCAGAAACGTAGAGAAAGATGCAACCCGGTGCAGCCTTCGCGATTCTGTGTACAATTCCGTGCTGTTAGCCGCGCGAAATAATCGGTACGCTTGGCGGGAAAGCGAAACGGAAGTTTATGGTTAGAGCGCTCGTAACAGGGGGCACGGGATTTGTAGGATCGCACATCGTCGGTGCGTTGCTCGAAGCGGGCCACACGCCGCGCGTCTTGCGACGGGCCTCTTCGCCCCTGGCACTCCTGGAAGGTCAGCCAGTCGAACACGCCATCGGGGACGTGATGAATGTAGCATCGCTTGAGGAGGCCATGCGCGGCTGCGACTGGGTATTTCACGTCGCCGCCGTGGCCGACTACTGGCGGACACAACGGGTCAAGCTATACCTGGTCAACGTCAATGGGACGGTCAATGTCCTCGATGCCGCGCGGCGCGCAGGCGTGAAGCGAGTCGTCTTCACCAGCAGCGCGGCTGCGATAGGTACACGCAAAGATGGCCGCCCGGCAGATGAAAGCGTGACCTTCAACATGCCGCCTGAAGTCTTCCCATACGGCCACAGCAAGTTTCTGGCGGAACAGGAAGTGGCGCGCGCTGTCGCGCAAGGCCAGGATGTGGTGACTGTCAACCCATCCGTCATATTTGGCCCCGGCGATCTCAACCAGATTTCCGGGAGCATCGTGGTGGAAACGGCAAAAGGCATTGTCCCAGTTTACCCTGCTGGCGGCGTCACCGTCATTGACGCGCGCGACGTGGCGAAAGCCCATCTCGCCGCCGCCGAGCGAGGCCGGATGGGTGAGCGTTATATCCTGGGCACGCTGGACATCTCCTATAAGGCGCTTGGCAAACTGGTCGCGGAGATCGTTGGCGTGTACGCGCCCTTTGTGCCGGTGCCTGCCTTCGCCGCGCCGGTGCTGGCGGCTGGCACGGAACTACTGCGAAATGTCGGGATCGAACTGCCGATCAACGGCGATCAGGTGCGCCTGAGCGCCCGGAACATCTACTTCAACTGCGAAAAAGCCTGGCGCGAACTGGGCGAACCGGAGATCGATCTACGGCAAAGCCTGGAAGATACTTATCACTGGTACGTCGAGCACGGGATGATCCAGCGCTGAGCGGGTGTATGGATCAGGTCAACGCAACGTTCCACTTTTGATCACAACGCTGCCGCGACGATCTCCGCCACGTCGCGCACCTTGACCTGTTCGGTCACGCCCTTCGACTGCGCCGCCGAATCCAGCATGACCGTGCAGAAGGGACAGGCCGCCGCTACCGTTGTCGCGCCGGTACTCATCGCTTCTTCGAGGCGAATGTTACTGACGGGCGTTTCCTGTTTCGTTTCCATCCAGACCTGCGCGCCGCCTCCGCCGCAGCATAGGCCCTTTTCGCGGCTGCGGGTCATTTCCACGATGTTGAGTCCTGGCACGGAGTCGAGCATGGCGCGCGGCGCATCGTACTGGGAGTTGTAGCGGCCCAGGTAGCATGAGTCGTGGTAGGTGATCGTCTCGCTGTGCTCTACATGTGGCTTAATCTTGCCTTCGGCGATCAGCTTGGCGACGTACATGCTGTGGTGATAGACCTTATAATCACCGCCGAACTGCGGAAACTCATTCTTGAAAGTATTGAAGCAGTGCGGACAGTGAGTGATGATCAGGTTGAACTTGTACTGGTTGAACGTCTCAATATTGGCCTGCGCGCTGGCCTGGTAAAGCGGTTCGTTGCCTGCCCGACGCGCCCATTCGCAGTGGCAGGTTTCCTCGTCGCCCAGGATGGCCCAATCTACGCCCGCTTTGTTCAGAATTTGCGCCACCGCGCGGGTCGTGCGCTGGCTGTTGGGATCGAAGGCTCCTGCACACCCCACCCAGTACAGGACGTCACACTGCTTTTTATCAGCCAGCAGCGGGACTTCAAAGTCAAGACCCGTGACCCAATCCAGGCGGCTGCCCCGGTTGCCCCAGGGGTTGCCGGATCG
Source organism: Aggregatilineales bacterium (assembly GCA_035309185.1). Classification (GTDB taxonomy): domain Bacteria; phylum Chloroflexota; class Anaerolineae; order Aggregatilineales; family UBA2796; genus DATGFK01. The sequence continues at coordinate 2,150 of DATGFK010000669.1, read as the reverse complement.
CTCTGCATTAGTAAACGTGTTTTGCAGCATCTTTGGCGCAGAGGATTCCATCATGGTCAGGTCGCGGCGCATGTCCACGATGGCATCCACGTGTTCGATCAGCACCGGACATTCATGCACGCAGGCCCGGCAGGTGGTGCAGGCCCACAACGCGCCTTCGCTGATGCGCGCGCCTGTCACCTGGAGATCGCTACCCTTGCCATCGCCGTTGCCGTTGGCGTGAGGGCCAATGGGCAAAAAGCCCTGATAGGCTGAGATGCTGCCGCGAATATCCAGGATCACCTGTTTGGGGTTGAGCGGGGTTCCCGCCATGTAAGCGGGACAGGCCGCTTGGCAGCGTCCACATTCTGTGCAGGCGTCACCGTTCAAAAGCTGGAAGGCGCTGAAGTCGGTCAGTTTTGCTACGCCGAACTGCTCGATGCTTTCGTCTTCCAGGTCGAGTTTAGCGAGCTGTCCAGCGGGTTTGAATGAGCTGAAGAAAATATTGAGCGGGCTGTAGATGATGTGCCGCAGCGGCGTATCGAGCATAGTCGCGATGAACACGAACACCTGCATCACGTGGAACCACCAAATAACGCGATGGGCGATCAGCATGTTGTTCAGGAAGGCCACACCGCCAACGCTCGTCCAGTCCTGGGTTGGACTCAGAGCCAGGATGGCCTTGCCGATCCAGTAGGCCACAATCGAATACTGGCCCCACCAGAACTTGGCGCCGTAGAATGCATCCATATAGCCCAGGCGCAGCCCCTCGATGAGCAGGCCCGTCAGGACAAACAGCCACAATTGAAACAGGATGAACATGAATCCGGAGTTGTAGGTCAGCTTGGTGGTGCTCTTGCTCAGGCGGCGAAGGAGCGCGATGGACAGCCCCACCATGAAGATCAGGCTGAAGGCATCCAGGATTACCTTGTAAGCCAGGTAAAAACTACCGGCCAGTATTTTGGCTCCAAACAGTGGCAACGTAATGTCCTGATCCACCGTCGCCAGCAGCGTCCCGATGAAAAAAATCCCGAAGCCTGCGAAGATGGCAAGGTGCATGATTCCGGGCAGTCTGCTCTGAAGAATTTTCCACTGCCCAAAGACGTACTTCACAACCCTCCCCACGCGCTCGGCCAGGTGATCCAGCGGCAAATCGTTTTGGCCCTGCCGCCACGCCTGGACACGCATAAAAAGCCGTCCGACGAAAATCGCAAGGGCGATTCCCATCACGGCATACATGAACGGCTGCGAGCCATCCACGTTCCAATATGTCCAGCGGCAGGCCATCGTCATATCTGCACATTGCGGCGGTAATGGAGGGTTCATAGGTTCTCCTATTAAAAATTGCAGCTAAGTATCACAGAAGAAGCATTCCACACGATTAATCAAATGACCATTTGATTAATGAATTTCAGTGTACCATAACTAGACTACCAGCACAACAATTTAACTCGAAACGAGGTGCGGCGAAAATTGTTTAGGGTAAAGCGTCAAATCGAAGGATTCTCCGCCGATGTTCAGAGTCGGGCAGATTTAATGGAGCGGACACGGCATTGCCGTGTCCCTGAAACCGTTCCTTTCCTGTTGATGGCGCGAGATACACGGGGCGGAGGGTGAGGTCAACTGCCGCCAGTCGAGGGGCGTGTAACCAGGGTCACTTTCACTTCGATTGTGGAATTGTTGCGGATGACCGTCAGCGTGATCACGTCGCCGGGGCCGGTATTCTCGACGAGATACGCTTGCAACGCATCGAAGTCTCGCATGGGAACGCCGTTAATGGCTACAATGATGTCGCCACCCACCTTTATGTCCACGCCGCGCACGGTCAGGGTCTGGTTTCCACCTTGGAGGCCCGCCACCGCTGCGGGCGAATCCGTGATCACTTCGCTAACCAATACACCCTGTTTAACTGGCAGTTTAAGCTGATCGGCCAGCGCGGCTATGCTCAGACCGCTTCTGCCGCCGATGGAACGCACACCCAGCCAGGAGTATTCCGCTTTACCGCTCTTAATCAACTGCGGCACCACGCGCTTGACCGTGTTGGAGGGGATGGCAAAGGCTACACCCTGGAACGTACCCGTATCGGTGCTGATGGCAGAATTGACCCCGATAACCTCTCCGGCAAGATCGAGCAGCGGCCCGCCAGAATTGCCGGGATTGATGGCGGCGTC
>DATGFK010000668.1:0-3022 GCA_035309185.1 Aggregatilineales bacterium | reverse complement strand
AGACGCGATGGGTCTGGCTTCACGGTACCAGCATGACCGCTGGCAGCAAATGAATCTGCAAATCCTGGATGACCTGGTGACATACCCGCCGCACACCATGCCAGATGATTTTGAACGCCTGGAGCATCCACTGTTGGTCGTCGCCGGAGATGCCATCGAGATCGAGCGAAAACAGGCGCTACAAATCCGCGATTGGTCACCGCAAGGCAACCTTGCGATTATTCCAGGGGCCGGTCATCATGCGATGTTGGACGCGCCAGGGATATTTGGGGCAATCGTCAGCCGCTTCCTGCGAACGCCGACCTTTAGCTAGTGCTTCGTATGCGATCCAGCGCCGATTTAGCAAAATACGCTCAAAAGCTAGGACTCCGTTTTGACGATCTGCGTTTGCTTGAACAGGCCCTGACACATAGTTCGTTTGCAAACGAACACCCCGATCAACCCATATTAGACAATGAGCGCCTGGAATTTCTCGGCGACGCAATAATTGACTTCCTGGCGGCAGAATGGCTCTATGCGCGTTACCCTGATATGGCCGAAGGCAACCTGACTCGTCTGCGGGCGGGTTTGGTGCGCAATCAGAGCCTGGCAGCTTATGCGCGCACATTGGGCCTGGGCGACATGCTGGTGCTGGGCCGGGGCGAGGAGGAAAGCGGCGGACGGCGCAGAGAGCGCAACCTGGGTGGCGCCTTTGAGGCGGTAGCCGGTGCGCTGTACCTGGATCGGGGTATGGCTGCCGTTCGGGATTTTGCAACGCCCCTCTTTGAGCCTGCGGTGGAAGAAATTATCCGAAACCAGTCTGAGACCGATGCCAAAAGCCGCTTGCAGGAGTGGAGTCAGGCCACCATGAACCTGACGCCGACTTATCGTACCGTCAGCGCCACCGGTCCCGACCACGCCCGTGAATTTGTCGTGGAGGTGCTCATCGGGGATAAGGTGTACGGGAGCGGTCAAGGACGCAGCAAACAGGTCGCTGCCCAAACAGCGGCCCAGGCGGCGCTAGAGACGATCCAGCAGGATCGCGCCTAATTCGCCAAATCACTTTGCCCCTGGCAGAATAGTCCTGTTGCGAGTAATATTGCCGCCCGGCAAGGGTTTCCCCTGCAAGGCATCTAAACATATTCCTAAAGGCACCGCTGAATGGCTAAGAAAAAGACAAGATCATCACGCAGCACAGTCAGTCAACGTGCTGCCGGGCTGGTGGCCGTTGTAATGGCGTTGGTGCTTGGGCTTGCTGCCCTGGCAGGTCTGCAAACGACGACAGTGCAGACGGCTGCCACGCCAACCTTGAATCCCCTTACGCCCACATCGATCCCGTTCCCGACAGTACCGCCGGGCGGGACGGTTCTCATTGCCGATCACCTCTATATTCAATCCACCGGCTTGCTGTCGGTTCCACACATCCAGGGCTGGGAACTGCCGCAGACCAACCCGGAGGAAGTTGTAACGCCTGCCGCGCCGCCGCCCGGAACGCAGCCTGCTACGCCCAGCGGATTGGAGCTTTCGCGTATCGCGGCCACTTTTATCAACAGCACCGCATTCAGCGTGATCCATGTATTCGCAGAAAAAGACCCGGCCCGCAAAGCGAAAACGCTCGAAGACCTGAATACCTACTACGATAAAACCAACCTGGACGGGGCCTGGTCGAACTTCACCGGCGGCTGGAAGGAACTCAATCGCGGCGTTCAAGATGACCGCTATGTGATCAACTTTGAGTTGTATCTTACAGGCGATACATACCTGGCACGCCAGATCAGCCGCTTCCATGGCGACTGGCTGATGGTGATGCGCCTGGTCGTTCCAGACAACAATCCGCAGCTTCTCGATCAATTGCAAACTGCGACGTACCCGATGTTCAATTTCTGGGATCAGGGCTTGAATGCGCCTCTGGGATGGCGCGCGGTAGGCGACAGTGTGCTTGGCTACGTGGTGCGCTTCCCCACTCCCTGGCAGCTCGTGGATGGTGCGCCGGGCTTCCCGTATGCCATTAATGGCACGCTGGAATCTGGTGCGATCACGATGAACGCCCGCGCTGAATCGGGTAAATCCGCCAAGTCTGAAGATGAGGCCCGTAGCTACATCAGCGGCAATTTTGGCAAGGCCAATATTCAGGCGGTGAAGCCGTTTACGATTGGCAGCAGTCAGGGCTTTAGCGTTAATTACACCAATCCTGATGCGGATGGAAATTTGCACAACGTGCTGACGTATCTACTCAATGGCGCGAACGGAAAGCTGATCGTCGTGAGCCTGACAGCTTCGACGGCTAAGACAGATTTCGCCAATCCATCTGCCAACGACGCCGCAACCATTCAGCAGATTCGGGACAGCATCTTTACCCTGCCCGGCAACCAACTTATCGTTACTCTGACGCCCAGCCCATCGCCCATTCCGCCGACGCCGTTGCCCACGACGCCCGCACCATCAACTACCGTTCCCAGCAGCACCAGTGTTCCGGCGGCGGGAAGCACCGCGCCAGCAACGCCGGCGCCACCATCGGCTACGGCTGCACCTGCGTCGCCAACCGTGATTGATACGGCCATAGGCTGACCGTCGAGAACGAGGTTCCATGATTCGTGTACTGATGGTCTGCATGGGCAATATCTGCCGTTCGCCAATGGCCGAAGGGGTATTCAAACACCTTGTTCACGAAGCCGGACTCGACGGCCAAATCGAGGTTGATTCGGCGGGAACAACGGGCTACCACGCTGGAGAGCGTCCGCATCGGGGCACGCTCCGTGTTCTGGCGCAGAACGGCATCCCTTACGATGGCATTTCGCGCCAGATTACAAGGGCTGACCTGAGTGACTTTGACTATGTGGTCGTGATGGACGATGAGAACCTGGCCGATGTAAATGCACTCGGCATGGCACAGGGAAAAGTTGTCAGGCTTCTGGACTTCGCCCCTGACCAGCCGGTGCGCGAAGTCCCCGATCCGTATTACAACGATAAATTCGAGGAAGTCTACGACCTGGTCTTACAAGGAGCGCAGGGCCTTTTGGCGCAGATCCGCAAAGAACGAGGA
>DATGFK010000667.1:0-2817 GCA_035309185.1 Aggregatilineales bacterium | reverse complement strand
CCAACGTCTTCGGCTCGTTGATGGTCAAAGCGGGCGATGCCGACGCCTTCCTGTCGGGCCTGACTTATGACTACCCGGACGTGATCCGTCCGGCCCTTCAGATTTTCCATACCCGCGCTGGAATGCGCCGCGCCAGCGGCGTTTACCTTGTGTTGATCAAGAACCAGGTCTACCTGTTCACGGATGCCACCGTGAACATTGATCCGGATGCCGAGTCGCTGGCCGAGATCGCCATCCTGGCGGCGGACTTTGCTCGCCACCTGCGCATCTCGCCGCGTGTTGCCATGCTGTCGTTCTCGAACTTTGGCAGTACGCCCCACCCCCATTCGATCAAGGTGCGCCAGGCAGTCGAGATCGTCCAGGCCCGCCGCCCGGATATTCCCATCGAGGGCGAAGTCCAGGCCGACGTGGCCGTCGTGCCGGAACTGATGGACTCGCGCTATCCGTTCAGCGCCATTCGCGATGCTAATGTGCTGGTATTCCCCAGCCTGGAATCTGCCAACATTGCCTACAAACTACTGGCAAGACTGGGCGGCGCCTACACCATCGGGCCAATCCTGCTGGGCGTCGCCGGGCCGGTTCACGTTCTGCAAACCGGCGATGACGTGGAAGCCATCGTCGCCATGACCGCCGTAGCCGTCATGGATGCGCAGTCCCGCAAGGAGGGGTAATGCCGGAATCGGGCGGCTCCTGAGCCGCCCCTACATCCGCATTATTCTCGCACCAGTATTCCCGCTAGATGCACGGGCGGCGTGAGCCGAGACACGATCATACTGGCCCGGAACAGCAGTGGAAGAAAGGCCAGGTAAGTCGGGTCTTCGACCTGCCGCAGCGCATCGAGTCGCAGACCGGCTTGAGCCGCCAGCGCCATCAGCCGTGCCGGTGAGTTGGCCCGATAGCGCACTGGAAACGTGTCCGCCTCGGCCCGCCCGTATAGGCGCCTGACCAGGAATCGCTGCCAGGGTTTCAACAGCCGATTGAGCAACACGATCACGCTGCGCGCGTTCGGCGTGAGGAAGATCAGGCAGCCGCCGGGTTTCAGCACGCGCCGCGCTTCGGCCAGCACGCGGGCCGGATCGTCCAGGTGTTCAAAGACCCAACTGCACACGATCACATCCACGCAAGACTCTTGCAGTGGGAGGCGATCCGCAAGCGCCTGGGCCAGCGGCACGCCCTTCAGCCGGAATTCGCGCAGCGACTCCAGGTCAGGATCGAGTCCGACGGGGCGCTCCAGGATGCTGCCAAGCTGCTCGACCACTCCGCCGCGCCCGCAGCCCAGGTCAAGCAGGCGCGCGCCCGCAGTCAGTCGGGTGCGGATCAGACTCTCGTATACCCGTGTGGCAGGCTGCCAATCGGGATGCAGCGTCTGATAGCGTTCGCGGTAAGCGTTCTGCCGGTCAAGCGATAGGGTCATCAGTTACGAATTCGCTGGCAAGAGGCGCCAGGCCAATTTGCAAGATCGGGATCTGGTGTAAGCGCCCACGCCGGTTCCCCTCTGCCAAGAAACAGGAAAGGGGGACAGGGGGTGAGGTCATCCCTGCGGTCAATCTCGCCCATCACTCCCTCGGCTTCGCTTCCGGTTGTGATGGCCCCGACAGCCCTCCCTGGCCGGACGCGCCGCCCTCGCCCCTGCGATGCGGCAGAATAGGCGGGATTGACGGGAGATGTAACCCGACTCCTGCATGAACTTCCGGCGCTGGACGCTGCTCGACAATCCAAATATTGCTTTCAATATCGCGGTTGGGAACGACATGCAGTTTGCCATCGGCGGCGCGAATGCGCGTCTTACGCAGGTCAATCCGCTCGATCTTGCCTTCAATATCGTGCGTTTTCACGACGAATCCATTTCCAAAATCGGGATCGGAGGCCAGGAATACCCCGGCGATGATGTCGGCCAGGTTGCCGGAGGCCGCTGCTGCCACGCCCAACGAGGCCAGGCTGATGCTGCCGCCGACGGCAATCGCCAGTTCGTTCAGGCTCAGCGCTTGCAGCACCCCGCCCATGATCAGCACCCAGCCCGCAATCGTCACCGACGCGCCCAGCAGGTCAATCAGCGCAGGTTTAACGTGCGACTGCCGCGCCGCCAGGATCAATCCCCGGCGCACCGCGCGGAGAATCCAGTTGCCGAATACGATAATGATGATGGCGCCCAACAAATGCTCGACAATGGGCGGCACCACGTTGGTGAGCAGGTAAGTGACGATCGTTTCCAACATTGGAAGCATAATGATCCCCGTATTTGCAAATGATTCGCAATAAGGCTATATTTTATCTGCGCGTACCCGAAGCGTCTCTATTTGTAATCGCGTTCGAGCGGAATGTCAAAATCGGCAAAGTCGGTGGAATTGACTAAAGTGAACCAGACGGCCAGCGCGGTACAGCAAGAATACCTGGCCGAAGCCTACCGCCTTGCCCACTACCAGAACGGCAACCCTTACGTGACGACCTCGGCCCTGGCCGAAGAGGTTGGCGTGTCGGCGCCTGCGGTGGCTGCCGTGGTCGAACGGCTCAAAAAAGGGGGCTTCGTCGAGCATGAGCCGTACCGAGGCATGAAGCTGACGGCGAAGGGTGAACGTGAAGCCCTATCCAATATCCGGCGTCACCGCCTGAGCGAAGTCTTCCTGGTGCGCGTGATGGGCTTTGGTTGGCACGAAGTCCACGATGAAGCCGACGCTATCGGCGCGGTGATCGGTGAGCAGGTGGCCGCCCGTATGGAGCAGATGGCCGGGTACCCGACTCGCTGCCCGCACGGCGAACCCATCCCGACGGCGGACGGCCTGATGCCGGAGATCATGGACGAACCACTCTCCGAGGTAG
>DATGFK010000666.1:0-5759 GCA_035309185.1 Aggregatilineales bacterium | reverse complement strand
ACAGCCGCGCGCCGAGGCTGTCTGCGATCATGGTGTTGCTGCCATTGGCAGGGTTGGCATCCAATTGGGCTTTGGTGAGGTACATGGCGAAGTAGCCGACACCTTTGTCTACGGTATAGAAGTAGTAACCGCCCTTGCCGTCAGGGTAGACCACTACAGGCGCATCCGGGGCCTGATTGCAGCGCCCATCGTTGAAGCGTAGCAAGATGCCTGCACCGCTGCCAGGCGGACAGGCCGTCAAGGTGTACAGGGTGTTGGGAGTAGCAGTGCCAGAAGAGGCGTCAACATGCCCTGGTTTGGTAGCCACAGCGATTTGGCCGTGTACGATTGCGTATACTGCATTTGTCGTGTCGCGCAAACTCAAGGTGGCGTTTGGACCGGCAGATGGGCTTAACGTGACTGTCTCGCCCGCCCCGACATTAATTGATAAGCCCAAAGCTCCAGGAGGGCTGTAGAAGGTGGTGACGGAAGTACACCCAGCGGCACGAACTTCGACGGATTGCACACCCACGAAAAGGGATACGGGCAGCAATGCGATCACAGTGATCAGCGCAAAGAGACGATGTTTCATTCCAGACTACCTTTCTGACTATCGAGATCGTTGAGACTTTGTTTTGCGTGGCGTGCTTCATGCATGGGCGGTTCCACACAACCTGACCCATCCTATCAGCCTCGCGATCCAGATTCGTGACAAGAACGTAACAACGCTCACGCTTGTCCGAACCTCCCCTGTGAGGCAGCCTGGGCCGGCTGTCGGCCTCGGTTTAGTAGAAGATTTGCCGGTCAAGCCGCTTGACGGCGGATTGACGTTTCCTAAACGCGGTTGTTTTAGAGTTCACTTTGTCTCTTCATGCATGGGGACACAGGACCTGGACGGCGGCTTGCCCTTGAGGGGCATGAAGGCCATCCACTCGTGAGGCAGACAGAAGATCGCCGCTTCAGGTGAAACAAAACGATGAAGATGTGTTGGAAAGGAAAGTATGGTCATGAAAGCATTACATCGCAGCGCCTCGATAGCTACCCTCGCGGGTCTCGTCGTGGCACTCACAGGGATCTTTGCTGCCGCCGGTAACGTAAAGGCTGCTGGCAGCACGGTCGGGAACGGGTCGGCCTCAAGTTGCACGGAAGCTGCATTGCGCAGCGCCGTTGCAAGTGGTGGCCCAATCACCTTCAATTGCGGCAATAACGCCACTATCGCTTTAACCCAGGCGCTGACCATCACCGCCGACACTGACCTGGACGGCAAGGGAAAGGTCACTCTTGACGGGCAGGGCAATACGCGCCTTGTTCACGTCTCCACTGGTGTCAAGTTCAGCACGGAAAAGATCGCCTTGATCAATGGCAGCGCCAAATCATCCGATGGCGCGGGCAATGGCGCGGGACTGTGGAACGAGGGTGGCGACGTCACCTTAACGGACACCACCATTGATGCAGGCAGCGCCGACCACGATGGCGCAGCGATTTACAACCAGGATGGCACGCTCATGCTGATGCGTACTACGCTGTCCAACGGACAGGCAAAAGGCGATGGCGGTGCGCTCTACGTCGAGAAAGGCACCGTAACTCTGGGGAATGTCACGGTATCCGGAAACGTGGCGACTGGCAACGGCGGCGGTCTTTTCAACGCAGGGGGTGCCGTGAAGGTCATCAATGTGACCTTCTACAAGAACGAAGCATCAGGAGATGGTCGGGATGTTTACGAATCAGACGGCCAGATCATGCTCTCCAACACCATCATCGCCAACCCGGCGCTCAAGCCAACCGATAGGGCCACGCTCACCAACTGCAAAGATGTCACCGTCGGCAATAACGCGGGGAAGAACATCATGGATGGAGGTCACAATCTGCAATACCCGGAGAAGTCTTGCGGCGATGGCATCATGATGGGCAACCCGAGGTTGAGTGTGTTAGGCGATTATGGTTCGTATACCAAAACTCATGCGCTGTTCATCGGCAGCCTCGCGATTGATCGGGGCAGTGCAGCGGTCTGCGAAGCGGCCCCTATTTCACGGCTGGATCAGCGCCAGGTGGAACGTCCTGATGGCGATGCCCGGGGCAGCGTGAGCTGCGACATCGGCGCCTATGAAGTGGTTCCGGCGCCTCCCACGCCCGTGCCCGTGCCGACCTTGACGCCTGTACCGCAGATTTCTTATCCGAACAATCCACCATCAAACAATCCGCCGCACAATAATCCGCCCCCCAAGAATCCACCGCCCCCACCGCCGTTTTCATGCCCGCCAGGTATGTACCCCATTGGTAATCCCCCCCATTGTGTGGTCGGGTAACGGGGCAAGTGCGATTGTAGGACTGTAGGACTCTAGTTCGCGGCTACAAGACGGAGAATGACACCTCTCCGTCTTGTGATCCCATCGTGTGCAGTGGTCGCGCAAAACCAATTAAATCGGATAAGGTAAGCAGTACAAAACTTCGGGAGGACGGCAGATGGCGCCCAGATTTCACACGCTCGCACGAACCACCGCAGGCATAGCCTTCTTTATTGCGATTTTCATGGCCGTCAGGGCAGCCAACGCCGGGAGCATCGTCGGAACGGGCACGCCGGATAGCTGTACGGATGCGGCCTTCGACACGGCGCTCAAGGCAGGCGGGGCCATCACGTTCAATTGCGGCGCGGTTCCCGTTTCCATCAACGTCCTCCATGAGAAAGACATTACCGGAAGCGTAACCATTGACGGGGCCGGGCGCGTCACGCTCAATGGACGCAACCGGGCCAGGCTGTTCCGCGTCACCGCTGGGGCCTCGCTCACGCTGCAAAAGATCAGCCTGGCTTTTGCGGCGGCTAATGGCGCAGGCAATGGCGATGGCGGCGGCAACGGAGCAGGCGTGTTGAACGAGGGCGGCACGCTGGTCATGAGCGACAGCACTGTCACGGCCAGCCGCGCCGAGGAAGGCGGCGGAGCCGTCTACAACAAGGGCAGTGGCAGCGTCAGTTTGATTCGTGTCACGCTCTCCAATAACACCGCCGGAAGCAATGGCGGCGGATTGGGGAACGAATCGGGACAAGTCACGCTGACCAATGTGACTTTCTCCGGCAACTTCGCGGCCAACAAAGGCGGCGGCCTGTACGATGATACGGGCAGCGTTACGCTGCTCAACAATACATTCTCTGACAACAATGCAGGTTTTGGCGCTTCAGCCATAGACACGGGGCAAAATGCCACCGTCACGCTCAAAAACAGCATCGTTGCCAACAATCTATCCATTGGAGGCGTGCCGGTCAACGAAAACTGCTCCAGTGTGACCGATGGCGGCCACAATCTACAGTTTCCTGACAAGAGCTGCGGAGAAACCATCCCCGAATCCGACCCGCAACTCGGCACGCTGGCTGACAACGGCGGGTTCGTCTTGACCCACGCCCTCAAGATCACGAGTCCCGCTTTAGATGCAGGGAACAACACGGTCTGCGCCGCCGACCCAATCCTGAATCTCGATGCCAGGAATATTCCTCGTCCTATCGGTGCGGCCTGCGACATCGGCGCTTACGAAGCCGATCCAAAGAAGCCCGGCAAGGGATTCGACAATGGCGTGTGTGCTACGCCGTCGCCGAGGAGCCAACCGACATTCATCCCCTGTCCGGCAGGGACGGTCTGGAACGCGCTGGTGGGAGACTGTGTAAAGCCGTCAGCGACGACTGCGGCTACCGCCCCAGCGCCTGCACCGGCGACTTCAAATGCGCCGGGTTCAACGTGTACTGTCGGGAAGCAAGGAAATCTCGGTTCGTGCCCGGGCCAGCAATATTATTTAGGCGCCAATGGCTGCTGTATGCTGTGCCCAACTAACCATCTGCGCAACAACAGCAACCAGTGTGTGTGTATCCAGGGCTACACCGATAACGGCAATCCATCTGCGCAGTGCGTTCCGGCGGTCCAAGTCCCAGCCTGTACCCCACAACTGATCGCCCAATGCGCAATCACCAGGACGGCTAACGGCTGTGCGGAAGTTTGCAGCAATGGTCAATGCGTACCCAACTATAACAGTTGCATCAAGTGATTAACTACCTTTAAGTGTCCTTCAGGTCGGCGAATTCGCTGGCAAAGGAATCCACCAGGCCCAGCATCTCGGCATCGGATAGCTGTTGCTTGTGGACTGACGCTATTGGGAATGACGCTTCAGCAGCGTGCCTGGCTTGCAAGACAGATTGTTCATGGATTTGCGCCAGTTTCGCCTGGACGCGGGGCAGAAGCGCGTTGTAACTGCGTTTGTGAAGTTGCCAGAACACCGCCAGCAAGTCATTCTTCCCTTGCGTTTGCCGCGACTGTACGGCAATGTGGGCCAGTTCCAGCGCTGCTTCGGCGGCAACTTGAAAATCGGCCAGGTGCAGTGCTTCAGAGAAACACTCTCCAAGTGTTCGTACTGCCATCGCCTGGTGCTGTTGCTTCAGCAAGCATTTCGCCTTCAGAAGGATTCCAGATCCCAGATCTTCAGGAGCAGTCATCTGCCGGAGCATGTTGGTGCCTTGCTCCGCCAATTCAAGCGCCTCCGGGATTTGATGGGTGTAATAGGCTATCCACCCCTGCAAGACATAGTCACGGGCGACCCCCGCTTTGTCATTGACTTGTAGATATAATTGCAAAGACTCATTGATACTTGTCTGAGCATAAACGTACTCGGCGAGGTCAATAGCGGTTAGAGTCAGGCTTTCCAAGCCAAGGGCGATTTTTTCATAGTTGCCGACCTGGCGACTCAAGGCAATCGCTTCTTCGGCGTAGGAACGGGCCTGTTGATAGTCTCCATTACGATAGGCCACTTTGCCCAAACTGTGGAGTGTTTCGGCAATGCCTTGTAAATCGTTCAATTGCCGGAAGAGCATTACTGCCTGACCGTAGTGGCTCCTGGCCTGCGTGAAATCGCCAATCGTGGCAAATACAATCCCCATATTGCGCAAGACAGTGGCTTCGCCATAGGTAAAGCCTATTGCGCGCCGCGTGGCGAGGCTTTGTTCATAAAAGGCCAGGGCTTCTTCAAAGCGTCGTCCCGCCCAGGCCAGGATTCCCAAATTATTGAGCGATACGCCGATCCCGGCCTGGTCATTGAGCTTCTGTCGGATTGCGAGGGCGCGATGGTGGTAGTGCTCAGCCTTGTCGTAGTCTCCCTGGCACCAGGAGAAGAATCCAGCCGCATGAAGCGCATTGCCGTAAGCAACCGTGTTGGTGTTGGTTGCCTGTACCAACGTTGGTTCGATCCAGCCCAGGGCTTCCGTAATATGGCCGCGCGCTTGCCAGAACAGCCACAGGTTTCCTTCGATTTCGAGGGCCGCATCGAACTGCTGATCTTCGAGCGCGTGCAGGATCGCCACGTGGATATTGGCGTGTTCATCGTCGAGACGATCAAGCCATTCGATCTGGTTGGCGCCACGCACTTCCGGGGCAGCAGCCCGCGATAGCTCAACATAATATTGCAAGTATCCAGCCTGGGTTGCCTGGACTTCGTCCGCATCCTGGAGACGGCCAGACAGGTATTGCCTCAGCAGGTGGTGCATGTTGTAGCGGGTTCCCTCCTGCCGGAAAAATGACTTGTCAAATAGCGCGGCAAGGATCGTCAGCGATCCTCCGGTGATCGCCGCAGCAGAATCGAAGCGAAAAGGCCCGCGAAACACGGCCAGTCTACGTAACACCTGCCGCTCGGACGGGGAGAGCATCTGCCAGGATTGATCGAACACGACCCGCAGGCTGCGATGACGTTCCGGAACATTGCGCGACGTCGTGGTCAGAAAATCAACCCCCTGTTGGACGCGCTGCAAG
>DATGFK010000665.1:0-6296 GCA_035309185.1 Aggregatilineales bacterium | reverse complement strand
AAAGACACAATACAAACTAAAGTGTATTACACGAACACCTACATAGGCATCTCAAACAAATAACAGATTACAGGTTCAACCAGTGTCAGACGCAATGTCCTCAATGCAAGTCGCGAGAAAGGGAGATGATGTCGCGTGATGGTTTTACGCGCGCTTTCGAAACTGCGCCGGGGGAATGCCGATTTCTCGTTTGAAAGCCTTGCGAAAGGCTGCTTCCGACTCATAGCCAAGCAGATCGGCAATCGTTTCCATTCCGACCTCGTTCTTGAGCAGTCGGGTCGCCCTGAGCATACGCCAACGGGTCAGGTATGTCAGCGGCGGCTCTCCGACCAGTTCGGTGAAGCGCGCTGAGAAGGCGGATCGCGAGAGTGCCGACGCCTCGGCCAGTTCTTTCACCTTCCATCTGCGTTCAGGCGCCTGATGAATCAGGCCAAGCGCCGCACTGATGGGCTGATCGCGAAGCGCCCCGGCCCAGCCACCAGACGCTTTAGCCTGCTGGTCAACCCACAGCCGGATCACCTGGATAAAGAGTAATTCTGTGAGGCGTCTCAGCATGACCTCCGTGCCCGTTTTCTGCGAGGCCGATTCACGGACGATGATGTTCACAATATCGGCAAAGCCTTGCTCCATGCGTCCCTGTTCACCAGGGATACGGATGAGTTTGGGTAGGCGGTGCAGCAGTGGAAAATTGTTGGGATAGTCGAAGTGGAAAGCGCCGCAAAAAAGCAGCGGTTTTGGCCCCTCTCCTTCACTGCTGACGACCTGATAACCTCGCTGCGGGTTATAGTCCAGGTGAACCAAACGGGTCAGGGGCGACGCGGGGTCGTCGTACAACGAGTGCGGATGGCCCGTAGGGAACAGTACAACATCACCGTCCTCAAGGTGAACTGGATCGGTTTCTCCTTCGACCTCCAGGTATGTGCCACCATAGCTCAGGATGTGGAACATGCTGTCTTTGCTGGGGGCAAAGTCATAACGCCAGGGCGGAATCAGCTCCCTGCGTGACGACAACCATCCTTTCAGTTCAAGCGTATTGAGCACGTCAGTCAGCATATCCATACTTGGCCCTTTCACCTGGACGATTGGACATAAATTCCTAACATTGCGTCATGGATTGTCTGGCGAAACAACCCTATAATACCATAATTCAGAACGGATGTTCAATTCAGGAATGAGGTCTCTATGAGCGAAAACAAGGATTACAGCGTCACGTTTTTGGTAGACAGGACGCCAAAAGAAGCCTTCGACGCCATCACCAACGTTCGCGGCTGGTGGTCAGAAGAAATTGAGGGCGACACCGACAGGCTCGGCGCCGAGTTCAAGTACCACTACCAGGACGTTCACCGCTGCACATTCAAAATCACCGAACTTGTGCCTGAGGAGAAGGTCGTCTGGCACTGCCTGGACAACTACTTTAACTTTATCAAAGACAAAACCGAGTGGATCGGTACCGATGTTGTCTTTGAAATTGCCCGGAAGGGCGACAAGACCGAAGTTCACTTTACGCACGTCGGGCTGGTGCCTGCCTATGAGTGTTACGACGTTTGCTCCAACGCCTGGGGATCGTATATCACGAAGAGTTTGCGCGACCTCATCACCACGGGCAAAGGGCAGCCAAATCCGATAGAAGAAGTCGTGAATAAAGCGCATCAAATGAGCGCTAAAAACTACAGCACTTCCTTCACGGTTGACCAAACACCCGAAGCAGTCTTTGCCGCCGTAAACAACGTTCGCGGCTGGTGGTCAGAAGAAATTGTGGGCGACACTGACAGGCTCGGCGGCGAGTTCTACGTCCAGTTCGAAGACGT
The DNA here is from genome assembly GCA_035309185.1 of Aggregatilineales bacterium. Lineage (GTDB taxonomy): Bacteria > Chloroflexota > Anaerolineae > Aggregatilineales > UBA2796 > DATGFK01. The sequence continues at coordinate 4,488 of DATGFK010000665.1, read as the reverse complement.
TCACCGCAGCACCCAGAAGATCACCGAATGGGTGCCAGGCCAGAAGGTCGTCTGGCATGTTGTGGACAGCCAGCTTAACTTCGTCAAAGACAAGTCCGAGTGGACGGGCACTGACATTGTCTTTGAGATCGCCAGGGCGGGCGACCGGACTGAACTTCGCTTCACGCACGTCGGCTTGATCCGGGCCTTCGAGTGCTATGGTGACTGTTCAGAGGCCTGGGGCTTATACATCAACCAAAGTCTGTTCGCCCTGATCACCACAGGCAAAGGGGAACCCAACCCGAAAGACAAAGCAGCGCAAGCGCAATCGGTGGAGCGCTAGGCCGCGCGTTCGCACACTTGCGAACCTTCACAATGACGGGGAAAGGTCAAGCGACCTTAAAATAGCCACAAACAACAACGGGCTGATCACACGGATCGGCCCGTTTTGCGTCAGTTTATCGGCTGGCACTACCTAAAATCCTATTTCGGAAGCATGACAAACGGTATTTAATAGTTATACAAACATTTTCATTGAACTTTCGGGACAGTTGCGTTGAAGGCGCTTCAGAGCCTGATGTTTCCACGAGCCATTGGAGCAAATCCAACGGCTTTACTGTCTGACTAACTGAACGTGAAGTCTGATGGAGGAAACAGGTTATGCACACAAAATCGTTTGGTTTCATGACCCGTGCGGCGGTTGGACTGGTCGCCTTGTTTTTCGCCGCCGGAGCGGCGATGCCCTCATCCGCGCCTCTACTCGCTGATAAACCCGGTACAGGCACACCAGCCAATACGTCTGGCACGCCTGCCAATACATCTGGCACACCGGGTGAAACCTCGGACAAAAAGATCACCATCTGCCACATTCCGCCTGGTAATACCGGCAACCCACAAACGCTCTCAATCAGTATCAATGCCTGGCGAACCGACGGCAAAGGCGAAGGTGGACATGGGCCAGGACTACACGGGGGCGATTATTTAGGGCCATGCGTTGGGGCTGGAGCAACAGCGCCCGCAACGATGCCCGCCGTGAGTGTTGGCCCGTCCGTATGCGGAAATTGGGTTTTCTATCATAGCAATCGAACGGGGAATGTGAACATTTTCCGCCTGGAGATCGCCTCTCTGAGCAGCGCGGGTGTTGCCAGCCCAACATTGAGCGCAACTGAACCTACTCCTGGGGCAGGCGGAGGCAACATCGACATCTCACAAGGCAAGGGCGCTGGTGTACAAGACATCTCTCCGGCGCACGCGCCGGATGACGTAGATGCTGCTTTTGCCACCAACCGAGATGGTCACTGGGAAATCTACATTGGCAGCGCAGCGGGTTTTGCGCCACTCCGACTAACCAATTCAAAAGGCGATAATACGTCACCCATGTGGTCGCCAGAAGGCAAATCTATCGTCTATGAGAGTACACGCGACGGCTCGAAACATATCTACCTGGCAGACGTCACGACGCACCAGGAAACAGCCTTGACCAGCGGTAAAGCCGACGACATCAATCCGGTCTGGTCACCAGACAGTAAGAAAATCCTGTTCCAGAGCAACCGCGATGGCTTATGGCAAATCTACGAACTGACATTGGATGGAATGGCGACCAAAGCGCTGTCTGACAAAAACAGCAACGACGCGAATCCTCAGTATTCGCCTGATGGCAGCCAGATTGCGTTCCGCTCCTATCCAAAATCGGGTAGCATCAATGCCGTTATCAGCACGATGTCTGTGGACGGTACTAACCGGCAAGAGATCTCTGATCCGAAGGGTAATGCGCTCAATCTGGCCTGGTCTCCCGATATGGGGCTGATTGCCTATCAGTCGAATCTGACTGGCGCCAGCGCAGTCTATGTCTACCAGATTTCGAGCAAGCAAACTCGTCAGGTTACGGACGGCAGCACACAAAGTTCCGCTCCAACATGGACTTGTGATAGCTCTACTCTGATCTATACGTCGGTTGTGAATGGCAATACGCAGCTTTTCCAAACGCCAGCGCTGCCGATTGACGCAAAACCCGTCAAGGCCGCCGATGCTTCTGAATTGACGGGCGATAACGCGACTAACCAGAATCCTGAAAACTTTCCAGCAGTGGAAGACGCCAGTCATCGCTCACGGGAACAGTAATTCAACCGAGACCAATCAGACGGGAGGAGCCATGGCCCGGCCCCTCCCTTACAGTGAAGGAATTCTAGCGGAACCGAATTCGTTGATGCGTTTTGTTGCAAAGAAAAGATCGCAATGCCGCCGTCAGCTCACGTCCGCCTCGATGCTGTTGTAGCCGGATGCGCCATCGGGATGCAGATCGGCCACCTGTGAGGTCTGCACCGCGCCGGTGCCATCGGTTGCGCGTACGCGGAAGCTGTGCGGCCCTTTTGTAGCCTGCGTATTGATCCGCCACAGCCGCCAGGTCAGCGGAGACAGCGGCTCCTTGAGTTCGGCCTGCTGCCAATCGCCGCTATCCAGGGCCACTTCCACTTTGGAGATTCCGCGCTTCCCGGCAAAGGCAATCCCGCCGACGGGAACGCTGCCATCAGGCGTCTTGGCCGACGAGACCGCGTCAATTACCGAAGTGGTCTTCACGATAGCCTGCTTGTCCCAACCCCGCACTTCCCAATAGCCATCGTAGGGATCGCGGATCGCTTCAAGAGTCGTGACCCACTTGGGATTCTTCATGCCATAGCGGTTGGGCGTGTAGATGCGCAGTGGGAAACCGTGAATGTCAGGCAGGGCCATACCGTTCATGGCGTAGACGAGCAGCGTCTGCTCGTCCATGACCGCGTCCATCGGCAGCGACTCGGTATAGCCGTCGGCGCAGGTGAACTTGATCTCCACCACGCCGTCTTGCAACCCGGCCAGCTTCAGGACATCATACAACCGGACGCCTGTCCATTCCGTCGTGCTGATCAGATCGCCGCCCACGGGATTGGAGATACATTCGAGCGTCGCCAACTGTTTCACGGCGGGCATTTTTGTGAGATCGTCGTACGAGATGCTCAAGGGCTTATTGACCAGCCCGCCGACAGCGAGCGACCAGCTCCTGGGATCGATCTCCGGCGCGCCGAGATTCACGTCCACGCGGTAGAACTGGTCGTTGGACGTAAGTTCAGGGCGTGCGCCTGCCACAACGGCAAAATTGCCTCCTATTGCGTTTCCACTTTCCGCCGCGCCTTGAGTGGCCGCTGCACCCGATGACGCGCCCGGCTGCGGAGTCATCGTCGGCCCGGCAGCGATGGGTTGCCCGCTTACGCTCGTCTCACGTCGTCCCAGCAGACTGCCAGCGCCCCAGGCGACCACCGTCAGGGCGGCCAGCGCGCCGCCAAATTGGATCAAGAATTGCCGTCGCTCGACATTCACCGGGGCAGATTCAAGGGCCGGGGGAATCGCCAGGCGGTCGTAAAGCCAGGCCAGCGCATAAGCCCAGCCAAAGATCAAGACGGCCAGCCATATGCCGCCTATCGAAATTGCACCCAGCGCGGGCCGGGCGACGAACTCAAGGCCGAACGCCAGAACGATCAAGACCAGGCCAAGATTGAGCGGGGCGGACTTACCCTGCCGTTCGCGATACAGGGCAAACAATGCCCCGATCACTGCGCCGATCACCACGAACAGGGCGACAGCCGACAACTGCTCAAAGCCTTTGGCAAGCTGATCGGTTGCCGCGCCGGGAACATGCGAGAACAGCGTCACCATGAGATCAATGGCTTTGGTCACGAGACCACCCAGCGCCTGAATTCGCGTCAACCCTTCAAACACGTCAAAGGCCAGCATCGGGAGCGCGGCGGCTTGGAAGCCCAGGTATAGCAGCGCTGCCAGCGGGATGCTCAGGGCCGCCCCGGTCAGGGCGCCCATCACCAGCTTTCTGCGTTGGGTCATATCAAAACTCTCCTACTGTCTAGTCAAAGCAGATGAACTATTTCGTCGTTAGCAGGCTAGACGAATAATCTTACCAAATTGTGAAATTTAGGACGCCGCATACTCCCGGTAACGCCCCCACACGGCTGGCGCGTGAGCCAGCGCTTCGGCGGCAATGGCCGCTTCGTCCAGGGTACGTAGCTGGCGATCCCACATCAAGACCTGTCCGCCGACAATCGTCGCCGTGACCATTGACGGCTCGAAGCCGAACAGGACGTGCCAGGGCAGGTTGCCTCCTGTGAGCGGAGTAAAAGGATGGTAGTCCACCACGAGCATATCGGCCACGGCTCCGATTTCCAGTTTGCCGAAAGTCTGGCCGGGGAAATAGGTTTCGGCGAGGCGCGCATTATGATCGCAAGCGGCCAGCACCACGTCATCGCCGTTCGCGGCGCGCGGATCGCGCGAGGTAACTTTGTGCAGGAAGTACGCCGCCTTCCACTCCTGCCACATGGCATTGCTGAAGCCGTCATTGCCCAGGCACAGCTTGATTCCTGAATGGATCATCGTGTCGAAGGCGGCAGCCCCTACGGCGTTGTTCATGTTGGATCGCGGCTGGTGAGTCACCCACGTGCCGCTCTCACGCAGAATGTCCAGTTCAGC
>DATGFK010000664.1:0-7242 GCA_035309185.1 Aggregatilineales bacterium | reverse complement strand
AAACAACACCAATCTTGGCGATGACCTCTGTTTGACCGTACCCTGTCGTAATTAAATACTGACCGGGCGATGGTTGGCCTACCAAGGCGCCATCAATGCTGACGCGCGTGACAGTTACCGTGGAGTTGAGTGGACAGGCAGTCGCGCTTGCGGCACCAGTCGTCTGAGTGGTTGATGAATCACAAGTAATGCTGCCTACGTCCGTGCTTGGCACCAGTTGACGGACTTCATCCTGCGTGATGAGGGTGACGGAATCATTGTTCTGTGAGGTTAAAGTACCAACAATGTCTTTGGTTGTCCCATCTGTCTGCCGTACCGCATACGAGACGACCTCAAATCGGTTGGTCGAAAGTTTGAAATTGTCCACGCTGGCATTGAAGGCGCCTGTATACACGACGCTCGTGAAGATCGAGTAAAAAATGGCGACCAGCCCCACGAGGATCACGATGGCCCACCAAGGCCAGGTTGCCATGACCGCAGCAACCCGGTTCAGAATTGGAGCGCGGATAATGGCCGGACCACTACCGGGAATGACCGGATTTGGACTGTTGGTACTCTCTGGGTTCATGAGTTTGACCTTGTATGAGCGTTTAAAAAGTTCTTCAAAAATCTTGTACCACTATAACGGACAATCGAACGCCGGGGCAAAGAATACCCCGGCGTTGCATGAACAGTGCCTTTGTCAGTGATTGCAGCCGACAAAGTGCCTATGACTGTGTGGCAGCCATCGTCGCTGCTGGCGCAGCCGTTGTCGCCGCCATTGTTGCAGCCGCAGCAGCGGCAGTCGGAGCTGGAGGCGCCTGTGTGGGAACGTAACCCGTTACCCCGGCATCACCCTTCTTGAAAGGATCGTCGGGGGGTTCGCCAATATACTTGCCATAGATGTCCGCATACGTTCCATCGGAGATAACCGCAGCCAGACCATCATTGATCTTTTTGAGCAGGTCGGTGCAGTCCTTGCGGACGGCAATGCCATAGTATTCCTGCGTGAATGGCGCGCCTGCCACAGCCTCATTCAGCTTAGGATCGTTCAAGATTATGCTGATAGAGGTGACACTATCATTAACGACTGCATCCAGGTCGCCGTTAGCGAGAGCCTGGAAGGCTTCCGGTGCCGTCTTATATTCCTGCACGGCCTTCGTATTCTTGATGGCGTGAGCGGCGTCTGCCCCGGTCGTGCCGGCCTGGACACCTACTGTCTTGCCAGCCAGATCATCAGGGGTTTTGATCTTGCCGATGTCGGCCTTGCGCAGAACAATGACCTGCCCGGCGTCGAAGTACGGATTGCTGAAATTGACAGTTTGCTCGCGGTCATACGTGATGGTCGAGGCGCTGATCACCACGTCGTACTGTCCGTAAGACAGTGCCGTGAAGATCGTGTCAAACAGGGCATTGTGCATATCCAGCGTGAAGCCTTCTTTCGCGCCGATAGCAGTCAGCAAGTCCACGTCAAAGCCTTCGATCTTGCCAGTCGTCTGGTTCACACTCTCGAAGGGCGGATAAGTTGCATCCGAACCCACTGTAATTGTGCCGCCGGTCGCGCACTGCTTCAACGTGGCTGGCTGTGTCGCGGGTGGCGTTTCTTGTTGCGGAGCGGCAGGCGCTTGAGTAGCAGCGGTTGTCGCGGCAGCAGCCGCTGGCGCAGCCTCGGTCGAGACCTGGGCTACCGTGGCAGCCGTGGTTGCAGCGGGGGCAGCCACTGTTGCAGCCACTGTCGGGGCTGTAGTGTTGGTAGGCGCTGTTGTGCTAGTAGGCGCAGTGGTATTGGATGGTGCTGGCGTATTGCTTGGCGCTGTTGTCGCGCTTGCGGCTACAGTTGGGGCGGTGGTTGCAGCCACAGTTGCTGCGGGTACTGCGGCGGTAGCCGCCGCTGGCGCGTTGGTGGGTAGGGGTTGCGGCGCAGGCGTCGGCGTGGGACTTCCACAGGCGCTAAGCAGGACGGCCAATCCCGCAACAGCAACGGCCATAATTGAAAGACGCGGACGTGAATTCATCTCTATCCTCCCAAGAGCCTCCCAAGAAATGTCACAGGTTTCCGCTCAAACTGAGCCGGAAGACGCAGCAATCATGGCACGCTCACGGCTGCCTGTCAAATTAATCTGTGCATGACTCTTGGGTGCTGGACTTGCCGAATCGTGGGCATTTGCGGACAATAGGGAACGTTTTTTGTGAGGCGGCATTGCCGCCGTTGCTATTTTCAGCCTGTTCGCAGCCAACTACAGCTTTTCCAGCAAGGAGTCACCCCGTCATGTTGTTCCCTCGTTCCAGCGGTTTGCTGTTGCATCCAACTTCCCTGCCAGGCCGCTACGGCATTGGCGACCTGGGCGAATTTGCCTATCGTTTCGCTGATTACCTGGAAGAATGCGGCCAAAGATTGTGGCAGGTACTGCCGCTCGGCCCGACCAGTTACGGTGACTCGCCCTACCAGTCCCTATCGGCCTTCGCCGGAAATCCTCTGCTCATCAGTGTTGATAAATTGCTTGAAGCGGGATGGCTGACCCAAGCTGATCTGGGCGACATTCCGAAGTTTTCGCTCTACCAGGTAGATTACGGGCCAGTGATCGCTTTCCACGACCGGATGCTGACCCTGGCCTATCAACGCTACACGTCCAAGGCGACTGCCACACAGAAGGCAGCCTTTGCCACATGGAAACAGCAGAACGCCGACTGGCTGGACGACTTCGCTCTGTTTGCGACGCTGAAAGACGCCAACGGCGGTAAATCCTGGGTCGAATGGCCGCAGGGGCAAGCCCTTCGTGAACCATCCGTTATTGCTGAGGCCCAGAAAGCCCACGCGGAGCGTATCGGCGATCATTGTTTCCGCCAATGGTTGTTCTATACGCAGTGGGAAGCCCTCAAGCACTACGTAAACAGCAAAGGTATTCGTATCGTCGGGGACATTCCGATCTTCGTGGCGCACGACAGCAGCGATGTGTGGGGAAACCGTGAACTGTATATACTCGATGAGCAGGGCAATCCAACTGTGGTGGCCGGAGTGCCGCCCGACTATTTCAGTGTCACCGGCCAGCGCTGGGGAAACCCGCTTTATCGTTGGGATGTCATGGCGAAGGATCGCTATGCGTGGTGGGTGAAGCGCTTCAGGGCCATGTTGTCGCTTGTGGACATCATTCGCATTGATCACTTCAGGGGCTTTGAAGCCTACTGGGAGGTGCCTGCCAGCGAGGAAACCGCCATCAAAGGACAGTGGCTGCTCGGCCCGCGCCACCAGTTCTTCGACGCGGTGCGCGACCAGCTTGGCGAACTCCCGATCATTGCGGAAGACCTGGGGCTGATGACGCCCGGCGTGATCGAGCTGCGCGACAGCTACCAACTGCCAGGGATGCGCGTGCTCCAGTTTGCGTTCGCGGAAACCTGCGATGACAACACCCATCTGCCGCACAACTTTGTCCCCAACTGCATCGTATATACCGGCACCCATGATAACAATACGACCTTAGGCTGGTGGCATGAGGCGACGACTCAACTCCACCGCTGCGCAGAGACCTATCTCGGACATGCCATCCAGGAGCCGCATTGGGAATTGATCCGCCTTGCGATGATGTCCGTAGCACACACGGCGATCTTCCCGTTGCAGGACATCTGGGGTTTTGGCGCAGACACACGCATGAATACACCGGGAAAACTGGGCGGGAATTGGGGCTGGCGCTTCACGCCAGAATGGCTGGACAATCCCGGCAAGACGCGGCTGGCCGAACTCACGCGGCTGTATGCGCGCTGGCCGAAGACAGAACATGAGTTGGCGGGCCGGGCTGTCTAGGCTGTTTTGATCCTGTGGCAGCTTTTTGTTGAGCTTGGAGGATCAATCCTCCGGGCTGCCCTCGAAATAGCTATCCGAAAAGCCTTCAGGCCCAAAGAAATCGTCGAACGGTGAGAAATCTCTTGGCATGATCGTCTCTTCGATCCATTGCAGCGCCCGGTTCAGTCGGCGGTTGAATAGCTGGTGATCGTCCAGGCCAACATTCAGGGCAATCGCTTCGATAATGCGCATCAGGCGCTGGTAAGCCCCGATCACGAGCGCGCTGGCCCCTTCGGGGAAGATCAGCTCGACATCGGGACGCCCCGCTAAGAAGACCATCGCGCCGAAGGAGATGGCGTTATAGCGTTCGACGGTCTCCAGTTCAAGGTCAGCACTCCACACTTTTTCCGGCGCAGGCTGAATACTCATGCGCGCCTTTAAGGACTCGCGCACGCGCCGCCATGCGCCGATGGCGACCTGGATTTTCCATTCCTGTTCTACGCCCATGAGTGTGTTAAAGCCCCGGACGAACATCGCCATTTCAAGGAGAGCGTCAATCACCTGGGCGGGGCTGTCGGTGAACATGACGAGTTCATCGGTTTCCATGTTAAAGGTGAAGGCGTCTTGCAGGGGTGAAACTTGGGGCCGATGTACGTGGTCAAAGTAGACGAGAAAGGGCCGCTCGTGCAGACGCAAAGCGGTGCGAATGGCATTTTCGTAGTACGTTTCACCTGCGCCGACAATGTCCAGGAAATTATTGACCGATTGGGGATCGGCCTTATCTACGTAAAAACTGCTCTTGCCCAAATCAAAACCCTCGGGGCATACAGGGCGGTACGCAGCAATTCTAACGCGGCAAACGGCAAAAGCGAAAGGCTCCCAATGCTCAGGGCGACGCCAGTCCCGTTGCCTCGCCCTGAATCAGATACAGCTTGACCGCATAATAGGGGCCAGGGCGTGGAAAACGCTCAACGACGGTTCTCGGTTCCGGAAGGTCGCTCTCACGTACGATAGGCGCATCCTCGCCCAGCACATATAACTGTCCATCACGGTTGGCCCGCCTCTGAATGTCTTGAATGATTGGATCGTTGTAGCCTCCCCAATCAACGCCAGGACAGATCAGGGTCAGCGTCGAGCCATAGGGCACGTACAATCGCGCGCCGTCGCAGTTGGCAGCCGTTACAATCACGGTGGTAGGCTGCGGCGTCATGCGAAGCAGGTAGCGCACTGCCTCCTGGATGCCAAAGCCAGACGGAACCCAGTCTATATACTCGAAGCGGTCACTTTGGGGCAGCCGCAGCGCTGCGGGATTGGTAAATGCAGTTATCTGGAACGGAATGGCGACAAAAACTGCCCAGAGAACCGCCAGCGCCCAGGGCAGGATCGAAACGAGGGGCGAGAAGTGCCATTTGCGGAGCCGGTTGGCAAAAGCTACCAGCCCTATCGCAGTGAGCAGCAAAGCAAAGGGCGCCGCCGGGACGGCGTAACGCAGCCACAATGAGACGGCGGTCGCGACAATAGCAAGGAGAGGCGCGAAGGTCAAAGCCAATAAGATGAGCGCCGAGCGCCAGGCCAGGATGAGCGCGGCCAGTCCCGCAATCCCCATTATCAACAGCATCCCGTCGGAAAAATAGGTGCGTTCAGCGTCAATCAGCTTCGAGGTATTTGCCTCGATGCGGCTTTGCAGCGTTTGCGTATTGGTTGAGGTCAGGCCGTATTTTTCGCCGGTCGGGTCTTCGCCGCTGCTGCGGATGTACAGGAAGGGTGCGACCAGCAGCAAGGCGCAGATGACGTAAGCGATTATCGCCTGTCGCACGCGGGTCGTCCAACGGATATTCCTGCTTGCAATCAGAATGGCTGCCATCGCCGGGATCGGGATATAGACCAAAGCGGTGAGCTTCGCCAGGATCGCCAGCGTCAGCCCAATCCCGCACAGCACAGCCCAGTGAATCTGTCTCCGGCGGATCATGCGGATGGCGAACCACAACGTCAGCATCCCCATCGCGCTGAACGTGGTATCCACGAGCGCCATGCGTTCCAGGAACATGATCTGTGGGCAAAGAATCCATAGCGCCATACCCAGCAGTCCAGCTTGCCGCGAATGCAGATCGCGGCCAACAGCGTAGCAGGCTGCAATCCCGACCAGGCCAAAGAGGACAACCACGTAACGCCCGATGAACGGCCCTCCCACGAACGGCCAGAACAACGACATCACGTAAGGGGCAAGGGCTTTCCCCGTAGTCAACGTGTACAGGGGTTTATCCTGCCAGACCCATTGCGCGCGCGTGATGTGCGAGGCTTCATCGAGGAAGATCGGCAGCGTCATCAGGTGATATAGCCGCAGCGCTGCATAGATGAGCAGCACGAGAACAGGTAGCCACTGGCTGATGTGGGAGACGGATGTGCGTTTAGACATGGCTCTCAATAAGGTTCGCTACAGAGTTAAGGTTGCGACGAAGGCAGTTCTTCGACGGTATTCGGTGCAGGCGAAATGTTGACGTTGCTGACGGTAAGCATGGAGCGTCCGCGCGCGTTGCGAATGAGGTAGGCGATCCCGCCAGCCGCCGCGTGGATCAAAATGATCAGCCGCACCAGGAGCGATACACCCAGCGCCACCTGGTTCGATACAGGCGGTGTCAACTTCGAAAGGAAAAAGACGTAAGCGCCTTCTCGAACGCCCAGGCTGTTCAAGGAGATCGGTAACACTTCAATGGCGCTTTCTATCCCAAAGAAGGCAGCAAAGGCAGCAAACGGCGGCATCGGTTTGCCGTAGGCCAGCAGCAAACTATAGGTTGAAGCCAGGCCAACGATTGTGCTGACGAGGGACAGCAAAATGATCGATCTGAACAGCCGCCATTCATGCCGGTACAGGCGAAATTCCTCGTAAACGCGCATGATCTTCAGCCAGATGCCGCTCAACTGACGGGGCAGGCGGGCGCCTACGGCAGCCAGAATCTTCCCGGTAACATCCAGCCAAAGTGCCCATACGGCGATCAATCCGCCCAGGAACAGGCCAACCGCCAGTAGTTTGAATGCTATTGGCAGGGCGTCGCCTGTCGTCAGCGCGAACAGCCCGCCGATCCCGAACACGACCAGCATTCCACCGCCCCGCTCGATCAGAACGGTGGAGAATGATTCCGCGCCGCGTCCGGTATCGCGGGCCGTTTCGTAGGCTCGTACGACATCGCCACCCATGCCCGACGGCAGGAAATTGTTGAAAAAGATGCCCACCAGGTACATGACCATGAAATAGCCCTGCGAGAGCTTAATCCCGCGCCAGTGCATGATAACACCCCAGCGCCAGGACTTGGCGACCATACTGGCGAAGGCCAGGGCCAGGGCCAGCACAACGAGGGGCAGGTTGACCGCCGCTAACGCCGACCAAAAGCCGGGATTAGCCAGAGTCGGCACCAGCAGGATTATCAGCACGAGGCCGATGCCGAGCCGGATGTAACGCCAGAGATGTCGTGTCCGGGCATTTGTAG
>DATGFK010000663.1:0-5368 GCA_035309185.1 Aggregatilineales bacterium | reverse complement strand
CTGTCCTTGATCACGTTGGATAAATGGGCCGTATTGGTCGTTGACGATGAGAGAGATAACCGGCAACTGCTGACCGACGTCCTGGATTTCTTCGGCGCGCAGGTCACGGCGGTCAGTTCCGGGCGGGAGGCCATGCAGGCGGTAGAGGAAAACGCATTTCGCCTGGTGTTGCTGGATATACAAATGCCGCTCGTGGACGGTCTTGACGTGATCCAGTTCATTCGCGGCAGCGACGATCCGCACATCAAACATTTGATGGTCGTGGCAGTCACCGCCGAGGCTATGCCCGGAGACCGCGAACGCATCCTGGCAAAAGGCTTTGACGGCTATGTCGCCAAGCCACTCGACGCACTCTCGTTCGCAAACGTCATCACCGAAATTGTCGAAAACAAAGAAAAAATGTGAGCAAATCTATGTCCAATCAACCCCTGGTCATCCTCATTGACGACGACCCAGATACACAAAGTTTGTTCCAGGATGTGATGAACTATCTTGAGATGCAGCTTAAAGTGGCTCACGATGGCGAGTCGGCCCGGAGCCTGCTGGCAGAGAGCAGCCCGGATGCCATACTGCTGGACATTTTCCTGCCGGACACGGATGGCTACAAGCTGCTCAAGGAAATCCGCACGATGCATAACCTGGACGACTGTCCGGTGGTTGCCACCACGGGCTACTACACCACGGACAGCCAGGCCGCGATCATCCAGCGTGGGTTCAACGGCGTGCTGCTCAAACCTTACGATCCGCAGCAGGTGATCAAGGTTCTAAAGGAGATCGTCCAGCGCTGAGGCGAGGTCGCGCCCAACCTAAGGTGTCATTCCGAAAGGTGTTGAAATCCGCCTCGGAGTTACACCAGAAGATAGCCCAGTAGACTCGTTGACCGCTTCTGACCAGGGCTTCGTGGCGATGACTGCCGTCTCGCACGGACATTTTTCCGTCTTGACCATACTCGACAATCAGGGGCGGCGCCTGCCAACCTTCTTGCAGACTTTTGACCATTGTAGTGACTCTTCGCTCAAAGCTGTCCGGCGGCTCCTTGTACGCCATGTTTTCTTCAGGCCCACAAATCCGCTGCACGCTGGACAGGCTGCAATACACCGGGCCGATCCACCACCGTTTTTGCAGCTTCAATCCTTCTGAAAGCGCGATATTGGCTCCAGCCGAGGTCAAGAAGGCGTGAATCCACTCTTCCAGGCGTCCTGCAACGGTATAGCGAACAGCCTCTTCCGGGCTGAAATCGAATCCCACAGTATTACGGATTCCCTCACCCGCTCGTCTTGACGCCGAAAGGCTGCGAGGTGCCGGGCCAGATGGTAATAGTCAGCGGCTGGCCGATGCCAAAGTTAGCCTGCCATATCTTCTGGTAGGTGCCGTCGCGGGCCATGTCTTGCAGCGTGATGTCCACCACGTCGCGGAAATCGGCGTCGTTGTGTGGCACAGCGAAGGCGATCTGTTTGCCGCCGCCGTATTCGGTATCGGTCAACTGGACGTATTTCGGGAAAGCCTGCACGACCGGGTACAGCCGCAGGCTGTCGCCGAAGATAATATCTACCGTGTGATCGCTGGTCAGACGGGTGATCCCGTCCTGGTCATTGTCCAGCTTGATCGGGTTGATGGTAGCAAGGTGCGCGGCGGTGGCGTATTTCTGCATCAGGTCAACCGCGCCGGGATCGTCGGCAAAGTAGCCAAGCTGGCGGCGCGTCGAGAGGAGATCGCCGAAGCTGCGAATGGAACCGCCGAAAACAATCATCATGCGGTAGCTGTGCTGCGCGTATGCGGCAGTAAAATCTACGCGATCCACGCTTCCCCAGTGCGGCTCGACTCCCACGCCCAGGTCAGCCTGTCCGCTGGCAACTGCATCCTCGCCCTTGCTGTAACTGTTCGGTACGGCCTGCATCTGCACACCCCAGCGCCGACCCATCTCATTCAGTATGGCCTGGTTAAAGTTTTCCAGGAGGGGCGTATTGCCGTTGGCATCAGGCGGCGCGCCAAGCCCCGCCACGCGGATGGGCTGTTTGGCTTTGATGCGTTCGACCACGCTTTGCGCAGGCATCACGATGTCCGTGGGGAAATCGTCAATTGAGCGCTTGTCATCGTCCAGGCCTGTCCAGACGGGGATGTCCGGGCGGTCTCCTGCCGTGAGCAGCCCGGCCTGAAAATTCGTGTCGTAAATGGGATCTATGCGTTTGCTTTCGGCCAGGCGCTGCAAGGTGCGGTTGACCAGCGTGCGCAGGTTATCGTCATAGCGACGCATGGCGATGGCATACGGCACACTCTGGAAGACACCCTCCAGCAGCCGTACGCCCTGGATCACGCCGTTGACGTGTTGATCGAGATCCCAACGGTCAGCGGCTACCGCAGCAACCTGCTTGTTAATCAGCCCCTGGAGCAGGCCGCCGGGGCCGTCCAGCATCGGGTAATCTTTCACCGTCGCCTGCAAGCCATTTGCCTGCACCCAGCCGTTGACCGACTGCTCCGAGCGGCTGCCCTGTACTACACCGATGGTCTGCCCGCCCAGGTCAGTAATGGATTTGGCGGGCGAATCGCCGTTGACCAGCGCTACATCCTTACTGACGAAGAACGGCATACTGTAATCAAGCTGTGTGTCGTCGCGCACGAGTGGCACCTCGCCCATCAGCAGATCGATTTGCCCGCTGAGCAGCATATCGCGCCCGTTGTGCTGCGTCACCTGCTGATAATTGACCACTGCTCCCCAATCGTCGGCAATAGCCACGGCCAGGTCAGGCTCGAAGCCGTCCACGGTGCCGACGTCGGTCAGGCTGGAAAAGCGTCCGATGTTATACAGGATGCCGACCCTGACCTGCGCCTTCTTTGTTTTGCTCTTGATGTGAGCCAGGGCCGACTGTGTAAAGGTCGGGGTAGCCGTCGGCGCCTGAATGGTCGGGACGAGCGTCGGGGGGACGAGCGTTACCAGCGGTATGGGAGTCGCCTTGCCCTGCGCGCTGATCGAAAGCGGAGTCGCCATCACCGCTGCAACAATGATGAGCGAAGAGATCAGAACCGCAATCCCGCGTAGGGACACCGCGCTGCTGTGTCCGCTTTGATTATTTCTTGTTTTCGTGTCCATTGCTTCCACTTCGATACAGCCCATGTTCGACAATATAACGCTCAACCGATTCCGGTACGAGGTAGCGAATCGAGTGGCCTTTCGCCAGTCGCTCGCGCAGCAGCGTCGCGGAGATGCCGATCTCCGGCGCTTCGACCCACTTGACGCGCTGCGCCATGCCCGGCAGCTCGCGATCCAGCGCCTTCAGATCGATGGGTGTGCCTGGCCGTCCGATGGCCGCCAGCCGTGCCTGAGCGATGATCCCATTAGGGTCGTGCCAGGAATGCACGTGAGCCAGAGAATCGGCGCCAAGCAGAAAAGTCAAGTCGGTATCGGGAAACTGCTCCCGCAATATGCGCAGCATATCCGACGTGTAGTGAGGACCGGGCCGCTTCAAGTCTACGTCGGACAGGGCGAAACGCGGATTGCCCGTGATCGCAAGCGTCAACATCGCCAGCCGGTGTTCCGCCGTAGCAACCGCACGCCGGTGCGGCGGATCGCCAGCCAGGACGAACAGGATTTGATCCAGGTTTAGCGCATCACAGGCCACTTCAGCCAGGATCAGATGGCCGATGTGCGGCGGGTCAAAGGTTCCGCCCAGGATTCCCAGGAACGACGTTGCGGCAGCCACTAAAGCCTTACTCGCCCCATTCGAGTTCGTATTTGCCCACGTAAACCGTGTCACCCGGCTCGATCCCGGCTTCTTCCAGCGCCTTCGTGATTCCAAGCGCGGCCAGGATTCGCTGGAAGCGCGCCGCCGACTCGTCCAGTTCCCAGTAGGTCATGGCTGCGGCACGCTCGATGCGCTCTCCACTGACCCGGTACGCGCCGTCCGACTCCCGCGAGATGCTGAAGGCCGTGTCGTCTTTGTCCAGGCTGTAGATCGGCGTTTCGGCTACCGACTCCGTTTCCTCCGGCAATTCGGCCAGCAGCGCCGCGACCCGGTTCATGAGGTCTTGCGTGCCTTGCTGAGTGGCCGCCGAGATGCTGGCGGTTTCGTAGCCGAGCCTGGTCAGCGCGGCCTGGACTCCCGGCCAGCGTTCTTGCGCTTCGGGCAGATCCATCTTGTTTAGGACAACGATCTGACTTTTCTGTCCCAGCTTCTCGTCAAAAAGGGCCAGTTCCGCATTGATCTGGTTGAAGTCCGCCAGCGGATTTTCGCCCGCGCCGTCCAGCAGGTGGATCAACACGCGAGTGCGCTGGACGTGACGCAGGAAGGCATGTCCCAGGCCAACGCCCAAGTGTGCGCCTTCTACCAGGCCGGGAATATCGGCCAGCACCATATCGCGGTCTCCGACGATGACCACGCCCAGGTTCGGCTCGAGTGTCGTGAATGGATAGGGCGCGATCTTGGGTTTGGCATTGCTGACCACTGACAACAGCGTAGATTTCCCCGCATTCGGCACGCCGACGATCCCCACGTCCGCGATGAGTTTCAATTCCAGTTTAAGAGATCGCGAATGGCCCGGTTCGCCTTTTTCGGCAAACTGCGGCGCCTGGTTTGTACTGGTGGCAAAGCGCGCATTGCCGCGCCCGCCCCGTCCGCCCGGTGCGCCGACAAATTCCTGCCCGGCCTTGACCAGATCGGCGAGGGTTCCGCCGCTGTCGGCATCGCGCACCACTGTTCCGAGTGGCACCTCGACACGAAGATCGTCGGCGGTGGCTCCTGTCTTGCCAGAACTGCCACCCCGCTTGCCGTTATCGGCAGTGAAATGGTGCTTGCGGCTGAAGGCGATCAGGGTGTTCACCGATGGCGTCGCCACCAGGATCACGTTGCCGCCGTGCCCGCCATCGCCGCCATCCGGCCCGCCGCGTGGTACAAATTTTTCGCGGCGAAAATGGCTCATGCCGTCGCCACCGTCGCCGCTCTTGAGTGTGATCGTTGCTTCATCAAAAAACATGCGGGGAGTCTAGCGTACCCGCCGCAGGCAGTCAATCCAGCGTCAGCCGCAGCCCATCACACTGAGAATGTCGTTTTCGGTCGCGTAGCGGCCAAACAAGATCCCGATAGTGGTATCAACCGGCTTGATGTCGAGATCGGAATTGATCCTGAAATTCATCAGCGATTGATCCTGAAACATATCGAAACTGTACCACGTATCATCGCGCCCGTTGTAGATCGGGACGTGACGAACAATCCAGGCCAGGCTGGCCGCGTTGTGCGCATCCACGAATTTTTGCAGGAGATACGTTACATCCACCTGAGCATACTTTTTGTTCTGAACCGCAGCGAATATATCTTTGATCGTTTGAATATCGGTATCGGTCAGGCTGGTGGGCCGCGCATTCGACACGCCAGAG
>DATGFK010000662.1:0-3334 GCA_035309185.1 Aggregatilineales bacterium | reverse complement strand
ACTTCCGAATGCTCCGCGCCCTGCTCAAAAGCCTTCACAATCGGCGCGCAGCCATCGGACTGCACCGAAACCAGCCGAGGCCGGGTGCTGTCAATCCAGCCCAACGCTTCCAATTCGTCAAATACTTTCCACATGCCGATCAGCCCGACTCCGCCGCCGGTTGGATAAACGATAACCTCCGGCAGTTTGAACTGACTCCCTTCGGCAAAATCCTGAGCCAATTCCAGGCCCATTGTCTTCTTACCTTCGATTCGATACGGCTCCTTGAGCGTACTCATGTCAAACCAGCCGTTTTTATCCGCTTCGGCAGCAGCCAGCCGCGCCGCGTCATTGATCAGGCCGTCCACCAGGATCAACTGTGCGCCGTACAACTGCACTTCGATCTGATTGAGCAGTGGTGCATCGCGTGGCATGAAGACGTGTGCTTCCAGGCCGGCAACCGTGGCGTAGGCCGCCATCGCGCCGCCTGCATTCCCGGCAGTCGGCGTGACCAGCGCTTTGGCGCCCAGTTGATTGGCTCGTGAAACGGCTACGGCCATTCCGCGCGCCTTGAAGGAACCCGTGGGATTCAGCCCTTCGTCTTTGATGTAAAGCGCCTCGATGCCCAGCCGGGCAGCAAGGCGAGGCGCGGGAATCAAGGGCGTATCGCCTTCTCCCAGCGAGATCTGCTGTCCGTGGTCTTGGACAGGCAACAGCTCTCGCCAGCGCCATAGCCCAGGCTTCCGCGCCGCCATCTCCTGTGGCGTGACCTGCCGCCGGATGGCCGCAATATCGTAGCGTGCCAGCAGAGGCGCCTGGCAGTTTGGACAGAGGTTTTGGAGTGCGTTCGCTTCGACAGACAGACCGCACGAGGAACATTCCAGGTGGGTCAGGGTTTGAGTCGCCGTCCCCGCCGTAGTCATCATCGCTTCAATTTTATAGTATAAGGCCTAAGCCAGTGCCACGCTCAGGTCTTTCACGAGCGTATTGAGGTCGGTGGCCCCTTTTTGATAGACGGCCCGCACCCCCTCAAGCCTGCCCTGGTCAGTCTCATCAATATTTCGTGCGGTGAGGATGACGATAGGCAGGAGATCAAGCAAGCCTTCGTCGCGCAGCGATTCGACCACTTCATAGCCCGACATGTGCGGCATCATCAAATCCAGTAAGACCGCTGACGGCTGCTCCTGGCGGATCGATTCCAGGGCTTCGACGCCATTTGTGGCGGTAAACACTTCATATCCGTTGGTTAAAAAGGCAATCCGCAACAGCTCGCGAATATCCTTTTCATCATCAACGACGAGAACTGACATTGCACCCATTGACGACATCCTTCCGCTTGTTCGATATACTCATGTCCTGCCGCCCGTTCATAATCTTACGCACGAAACGGATACAAGTACAGTTATTTTCCACAATTGTTACAGGATTGTATTAAAAGCTGAACGGTTTGCCGAACTCCCTTAATGGTTAGGTTATTCGCTACTCGCTTACTACAGGAAGGCATTCATGCAGGTGTACGGAGGAATTGAGGCCGGGGGGACTAAATTCGTGTGCGCCGTTGCAGAAGCGCCAGATGGCGCGTTTCTGGAACGCATCAGCATCCAGACGACCACCCCGGGGCAGACAATTGGCGAAGCCATTCAGTTTTTTCGGCGCTTCGACCTGAGAGCGCTGGGTGTCGCGTCGTTTGGGCCGGTTGACCTGAACCCCAGGTCGCCTACGTATGGGTACATCACGACGACGCCCAAGAACGGCTGGCGGAACACAGATCTGCTTGGTCCGCTGCGGCAGACCTTCGGCATCCCTATGGGCTTTGATACCGACGTAAATGGCGCGGCGCTTGGAGAAATGCGCTACGGGGCTGGCCGCGAGGGTGACAGTGATCCACTGGTGTACTTCACTATCGGCACAGGGATCGGCGGCGGAGCCGTGATCAACGGGCAGACTCTGCACGGGATTCTCCATCCGGAAATGGGCCATATCATGGTCAAGCACCACCCGGACGACCCCTTTGCCGGGCGTTGTCCTTTTCACAAAGACTGCCTGGAAGGGATGGCAAACGGCCCGTCTATCGGGGATCGCTGGAAGATTGGCCCGGCCAGGCTGCCGGAAGATCATCCGGCCTGGGACATCGAAGCATACTACCTGGCGCAAGCCGTTTGCACCACAATCTACATGCTTTCCCCGTGCCGTGTCATCCTCGGCGGTGGCGTGATGCATCAAAAGCAGCTTTTCCCGATGATCCGGCGCCATACCCTGGAACTGCTCAAAGGCTATATCAGCATTCCGGGTACCCCAGAAGCAATGGACAGACTGATTGTGCCGCCTGCCCTGGTGGACGATGCGGGCATACGTGGCGCCCTGGAACTGGCGCGGCTGGCAGGGGAACCCTCGAATAACTGATTGTGGACGACACACAATCTGGAAATGATTGCCCTGGGAAGCCTCCGGGCAATTTTTGCTTTCCTACCAGTCGCGATATAATGCTCCACTTGTACTCACTTGTACTTACTTGACCCTACAAGCGTGCCGAAAAGCCAATGGATCGCTTCGAAATCAATAAGGAAAGCCCGATTCCCTTGCACGAGCAGTTGCTCAACGAACTGCGTCGGCTGATCTTGACGGGCGAACTGAAGCCCAACACACCCGTCGTTTCTGAGCCTCGCCTCGCCAGCACGCTCAACGTCAGCCGCACGACAATCCGCCAGGCCTGGCAGGTTGCCGAACAGGAAGGTCTGCTGTACCGGGTACATGGCAAAGGGACGTACATCGCGGAACCGGGTCAAGTCCGTACGGGCAGGCTAATCGGCTTTCTGATTCCCAATTTCCGCAGCACTTTTGATAGTCAACTGCTCAGTGGAGCCGAAGGCTTTTTGCGGGAACGGGGTTATCGTGTCCTCTTTGCGCACACGGATCGCAATGTTCCCGAAGAGAACCGGCTGATGAGCGAGATGGTTCAAGAGGGGGTCATCGGCTTCTTGCTGTGGCCTGCCATGTCCACAGACAGCCCGCGCTTCCTGGAGGAACTTCGCACACGCAACATCCCCGTCGTATTCCTGGATCGTCCGGTTCCTGGCCTGGACTATCCGTGTGTGGCAGCCAATCATTACCAGGGTGGTGTGTCTGCGGTCAAGCATCTGATTGGGCTGGGCCACAAAGACATTGGCTTTGTGGCACGTCCTCATATGGCGCTATGGTCAATTTCCGAACGCTGGCGGGCCTACGAAGACACCATGCGTGCCGCCGGGTTGCCCGTTCGTCCACCGATGCTCGTGGGGGATACTTCCGAACTCGGCACCCGCCACGCCCAGCAGTATTACACCGAAATCCGAGGACAGGAGATCTCGCAGTTGCA
>DATGFK010000661.1:0-3314 GCA_035309185.1 Aggregatilineales bacterium | reverse complement strand
TGATGATGCCCGACATGGATGGTTGGGAAGTCTATCAGGCAATGAAGGCCAACGATTCGATCAAAAACGTCCCGGTTATCATCCTGACTGCTAAGTCACAGAGCATTGACAAGGTGCTTGGCCTGCACATTGCCAAAGTTGACGACTATATTACGAAGCCATTCAGTCCCGGCGAACTGTTGGGAAGCATTCGCAAGGCCATCACCCATCATCAGAACGGCTGATCCCTTCCCTCATAACGGCCCGCCCATGCCACCCAGCCCCGTCTGGCACAGCCTGTACCTCAAAAGTACGCAATCAGCGACCATCGCCGCTGCCCTCGGTTCCAGCCTGGAACATCTCGGCTACCAGCGCTACGATCCCTTTCCTGGTGGCGCCGGAACGCCGCCGGGTCTGAGCCAATACGTGCGCCTATTCGTTTCACGCCCCAAGGATGGGTGGGTGCGCGTCCTGGGTAGCCCTGATTCGGCCTGTCTGCCTGGACTCAGTCAATTCGCTCCGGTGTTGCATTTGTGGCTGGATAAAGATGCCTCTGGTATAGCGACCTACTACGCTGGTGAAAGTGTAGATCAGGCTATGGCGCATTTTCTGCCCACAGGCCGAAACCTGGACGAGTTACGGCAGGCCGAACAGGGCGCAGCCTTCGTCGAGAGCGCAGGGAATCAGGGCCACCCATCAAAGCCGCCCGATGGCGTACCACTTGACGTAGCCCAGTTGGCCCGTGACCACAACGTCAATCCGGCGCAGGCGGAGCAGTTGATCAACAAGATCACGCAACAGTTGTTTGGCAAGCTGGACGCGCAGTCGGGCGGCGAAGCGGGCGCCATGCAGCCCCAGGCGCAGGCACTACTCGCCGGTCATGCTGCGGATTGGAACAGCATATCGGCCCGTCGCCTGATTGCCCTGGCGCGTTTCCTGGAATTACCGTCTAACTGGCGTACGCCCGATTTCGATGACGTACGCGAAGCCTATCAGGTCGTTCGGCGATTACAGCGCTCGCCTTCGGCGCGTCTGATGCCCGACGAACAGGCTGCTCAGGCACTAATACCTCATGCGCTCGACTATTTACCGGTCTATGTAGGCCGTTAAGCCAAACCCTGGCCTCTACTCCCCGGCGACCTTCAGATTCGCGAATTGAACGGTGGTTGGCCCCTGGTAGGTTCCGTAGAATCCGGTTTCGGCGCTCCACCGGGCAGCGCCCAGCGCATCTATCCAGTTGCCGACGAGCAAGCCGCCCTTGAAGGGGATGCGCCGTTTGCCATCAAAAATGTAGCCAAAGCGGATTTCCGTGGCGAACTCCCCGGTCATGATGTCGGGGTTGAACCACGAGAAGCGGACGACTTCTACGTGCGGGATGTCGAGCAAATCAACAGCGGAAGTATACCCGGCGGCGACCTCCACGTTGCCAAACCTTCCCGTGGCGGGAATATTCAGATAGGTTGCGTAGGCTTGACCGGCGCTAAAAGCGGCCAGTTTGTTATCTTGTACGAGTGGCAGGCGTTGCGCAGGCAGCCCATCTTCGTCAAAGCGGTTAGAATGGTTCCCATAGGGCAACTGGCGGTTGGCCCAGATGTTCAGTGGATCGCCCGTGACCTCACTGCGGAAAATGCTCTTGCCTGTCTCCCAGGTCGTCTGCTGACCAAATTTGGCTGCGCCGGACGCCAAGCGCTGAAGAACGCCACCAGTCAGGGTATCGCCCGACATGTAGGTTGCCAGGGCTTCATCGCGCAGCACGACAGCCCCTTCAAAAGTCGGGGCAGGCCCAGCCTTGAGTAGATCGAGCGCCGCTTGTGCATTGAACGAGACGACCCGCTCGACCTGCAAATCTGCGGCCCGGCGGCGGTTTAGTTCGACGAACGACTCAACTTCCTGCTTCCCATCGTTGGCAAGAAAGACCGCTTCCAGATGGAGTCGCGTGCTGACCTGGTCGGCGTCAAATCCATGACTGTTGACCAGGTGCTCGGTCTCTTCGTCCCCAAAGCACTCCGAGGCGGTAATCCGCACGTCGGGATAGCTCTCGGCGCAGGCTGTGAGACGCTTATAGATACCTTCCAGACAGCCAGGAAGATCGGCCTGCAACTCCGCGTCGGCCAGTGGGACATCGGGGAAGGTCGCCGGGCCGGGCAAGGTGTACGGCGGGTTATGGACGAGTCCTGCCGTCAGCGTAACTGTATCGAGGGCCGCGCCAATGTCGTTCCCAGGCAGGAGCGTGATCGTGCCATTGCCGACGCTCGGCGTGCCGTCAGGCAACAGCGTATCGCGAAGCACCTCCACAACATAACGTTCACCGCCAGCGCTGCGCTGCGCTTCAATGCCTGTCGGCACCGAATATAACTGCGCCCCTTGAGTCGAAACGTGGCGTACTGCCCAATCCTTGATGTCCTTCCTGGCGCGAAGTGCTTTAATAATGTCTTCTAACATTAGCCTAGCCTCGCTTTCAAGAGCAGGTGAGGGCCACCGCTGGTCACAGGAACGATTTCCTTGTGTCCCTTGCCGCAGACGCCAGATTCTAGCGCCCAATCATTGCTGACCGCGCTGATGCTTTGCAGCACTTCGGGAACATAGCCGCTGATGGCAATCGGGCCAAAGATTCGATCAGTGACTCGCCCATGCTTGATCTCATGGCCGTAGCTGCATGTGACCTGGATGCCCCAGCCCTTGGGGTCTTCCATGCCCGAAGTCCACTGTTCAAGGTAAATGCCCTGATCGACCTGCTGGAATACATCAGCGAGGGGTGTTTCGCCCGCGCCAAAGTAGGTATTGCTCATGCGTGCATAAGCTTTGCGCGTATAGTCCTGCCGACGGCCATTGGCTGAGCGTTCGATGCCCAGCGCCGTCGCCGAGTACAGATCGGTGATACCCCGCCGAAAGGTGCCATTTTCGACGATCTGTGTGGGCCGAGAGAGCATCCCCTCGTCGTCAAAGAAATACGATCCCCACTGGTCGGGCTGGCTGGGATCGTCATAGATGTTCACCAGCGGCGAGGCGACGACTTTGTCTATGAAATGCGCCGCCAACGCGCGTTCCTTCAGGAACATATCGGTCTCGACGCCATGCCCGAACGACTCGTGGCAGATCGTGCCACTGACTCCCGGCGCGCTCACAATAGTGTATTCGCCGGGTTCCACTCGTTCTGCGCCCAACAGCGCGATGGCGGTATCTACAGTCGTTTGTAGCTCCTCGTCACTGAAGGACATTGCCTCCATTCCCAACGCCGATTGCTTCGTGATGCTGTGTGTGCGAACTCCAGACGGGCCAGCGACAAAGACCGTCACGCGAACCCGGCAGCGCTCGACATATTGAGCCAGATCAGC
>DATGFK010000660.1:0-9758 GCA_035309185.1 Aggregatilineales bacterium | reverse complement strand
TACGACATCTCCGGTAATGCGGCAAGCACTTTTTCGATGGCTTGTACAGCCTGCTCAAGCTGATCCTTCGAGATGACCAGCGGCGGCAGCAGACGCAGCACGGTCAACCCGGCAGGCAGCGCCAGCACACCCTGATCCTGCAAGGCACGCAGCACGGGCGTTACCTTGCTGCGCAGTTCAATCCCCACCATCAAGCCCAGGCCGCGTACCTCACGCACCTGATCCGTGGGCAGGTCGGATAGCCGTTCCATTAGCCAGCCGCCGAGCGCTGCTGCCCGTCCCGGCAGGTCTTCGTCAACGAGAACGTCCAGCGCGGCAATCGCCGCAGCGCAGGCCAGCGGATTTCCGCCGAAGGTCGCGCCGTGGGTCATAGGCGGCATGGTTCCCAGCTTTTCGCCGATCAGGCAGGCCCCCATCGGAATACCCCCGGCGATGGACTTGGCAACTGCCATCAGGTCAGGCTGTAAACCATAAAGCTGATGGGCAAACATCTTACCGGTGCGTCCGAACCCTGTCTGCACTTCGTCCACGATGAATAGTGCGCCGCGATCCCGACAGATTTTTTCCAATCCGCGTAGATATTCGGCGGTTGCTGGCCGAATGCCACTTTCGCCCTGCACGGGCTCGACAATTATGGCCGCAGTTTGATCGGTGATAGCCGCCTCAGCCGCCGCCAGGTCGTTGAACGGCACATGCTTAAAGCCTGCCACCAGCGGCTCAAACGGTTCGCGGTATTTCGGCTCCCAGGTTGCGGACAGCGCCCCCATCGTTCGCCCGTGGAAGCCACGCATCGTGGCGACGATCTCTTTACGCCCCGTAGCCAGCCGCGCAAACTTCAACGCCGACTCGACAGCCTCGGCGCCGCTGTTGCACAGGTAGGCTCGAGGCATCCCGGCCAGTGCCGTCAGCCGATCCAGTAGTTCCGCGCGCCGGTCGTTGTAGAAGATCTCCGGGCAGTTGAGCAGTGTTCCTGCCTGTTCGCGGATCGCGGCGACAACCTTCGGATGGCAGTGGCCCAGATTGGCCGATCCCTGCCCGCCAGCGCAGTCAATATAAGCGTTACCAGCGTCGTCGTACAGCAGCGCTCCTTCACCCCGTACAATAGTAATTGGGCGCTTCGGATAGACGCCGCTGGTATGAGCATCTTCAACCTGACGGGTGTTGAATTGCGTTATATCAGTCATTGGGAAATCACCGTCCCTTCGCCAGCCAATGCCGCGCTGATAGGAGCCGCGCGGCGTGAATCAGCAAGAACTATGCGATTAACACCAGCTTCCAGCGCTTCTTGCGCCGCCAGAACTTTCTTCTTCATCCGTCCCCCGGCTATGTTCAGCGCCCGGTCAATCTCGCCGCGCGATATTGCCCTAATCACCGAGGTCTCGTCTGGGAAATTCGCCAGCAAGCCAGGTACATTGCTTAGAATTATCAGATGCTCAGCGCCGACCGCAGCGGCGACCATAGCAGCCGCTCGATCTCCATCCACGTTGAGCGCTTCACAGTCGAGGCCAATAGCCAGCGGCGCAATGACGGGTGTGTAGCCAGCTCCAACCAGGAGTCGAAGCAGATCGCCATTGACGCTCTCTACCTTACCAGTGAAATCATCGCGCACGATACGCTGACGTCCCGTCTCCGGGTCAATAGCACGTACTGCATCCTTCCGCCGTGCCGACATCAGTCGGCCATCCAGTCCGTTCAACCCTATGGCGTTCACGCCAAGCGCCTGTAAGCGTCCCACAATCTGTGTGTTGACCTGCCCGACCGCGGCCAGGGTATAAACCTCAAGCGTTTCGGCATCCGTATAGCGGCTGACATAGCCTGATGGCGATTGAATTGTCCGAGCTGGCACGCCCATACGTTCTGCCAGTGCGTTGGCCGCGGCACTGGTGCCGTGTACGACGATCACTTGCTGTCCGACTGCTGCCAGCGCGGCCACATCGTGGCATACCGCATCCACATCTACGCCCGCCCCTCCACCTACCTTGATCACGATCAATTCCCAGTCCTCCACGTGTTAACCTTGACGTACATGGCCGTTACTGCTACAATGCCTCTCGACATTCTGCCCCATTCGTCTAGAGGCCCAGGACGCGGCCCTCTCAAGGCCAAAACAGGGGTTCGAATCCCCTATGGGGCACAAAAAAAGCCCGTCCAGGTTTCCTGGGCGGGCTTCTGCGTTTAGTCGCCTTTCAAGCAATGTAGGCGTGCAGAAATCTCCTGCCAGTCCCCTGACCGGTGGCGTCTCCCTGTTTTCTGTTTCTTCTCGATGCGGTTAAGATACTGCGTCCGCATGGCCTCTCTCGCTTTCAGCGGTTGATAATTGAGTGGACTACAACAAAAAACCCTTCCAGTTGATGTTGTTGGAAGGGTTCGTGACAGCCTACAGAGTCCCAGGCGCGAATTACCCTCCCATGTGGGTGAGTTTTTTGGCGCCGTTTTTGGGAGAAAGATTTACTTTTATCATATGCACGAGGTTAGCATGGTTCCCGCACGGAGTCAAGTATATTTTGGCAAATGACACAAATGCCACAAATGCCACATTATTGTAGCAGGTCAGCGGCGCACGACTTTATTGAGAACGCGGTAAAGTTTGTGAACAATTATTGCCTACTATGAGCGGCAAGGCACTTTAGAAACCAATATCATTCTCAATAAGTCAGCATCGCGAAAACGCCAATGATGTACGTTGTCGAACCTACTTGGATACAGTAAGAGTCAAGAGAATCTGCATAGACAAGCCGAATCTCTCAACTCTTAACGTATCCCATCGATTCTGAACCGATACATCCGCAGACCAAGAATTGGCTATGGCTTGAGATCGAGCACCGCTTTGCCATGCTCCAAAGCGACAGGCACCGAGTTGTGATGGTGCACGATCAGCCACTTGCCGTTGATCTTACGGAAGCAAGCGGTCCAACGCAGCCAGAGGACGGCCTTCTGCCCATTGTGCATGGTTCCGCTTAGCCAGTTGAGGCTATGGGTGAATGCAACTTCATCGCCCACTGTGATGTTGAGGTTTTGAATTTCATAGCCTATCGGCCCCTGGAACGACGAGAATACCTGTTCCCAAAGTTACCTGAATGCATCCGCTCCTACGTAGCGCAGCGAAGGCGCGATGTCGAACGATACGACATCCTGCGCGTAGAGCGACATGACGCCTTCGACGTTCTTGTCATGAAGCGATCTGATTACATCGTCCAGTAGTGCTTGGATTGCTGCTGCATCGTTTTTCTTGTTTTCTGCGACCGCATTGTTTCCTCCCGTCCAGAGTCTCCTTGCATCGATTTTCGCACGGCCATTTGTGCCTTATCCTCTCAACGAATAGACGGGGCCAATCTTTTCGCCCGTTTGCCGTGCATGACTGTACCGGTGGCGACACCACTGCGCCCACGTCATCTGACCGACTCGCGAACTGGGTGCGGTGATGAGTCCATTGCGGACGGCGGCGGAGAATTTGCCCGGCAATGGCAGGTGCAGAACGAGCTTGTGACTGCCTCGCGCCTGCTTCCATTCGCGCAGCAGCTCTTGCCCCGACAGCACTTCCGGCCCTGCCACGTCGGGCAGAAGTCCGAGTGGTTTTTCGCCCACCGCCCGCACCACCTGATCGGCGGCTTCGCCAACGTCCATCGGCTGCAATTTCCAGTCCATTGGAAAAAGTCCAATCGGCAGGCGCGTGAACGTGTGCAGCAGCAAGTCAACAAATTCGTAAAATTGGGTGAAACGCAGGGAGGCGTAGGGAATACCACTGTCACGCGCCAATGTCTCGCAGGCGATTTTGATTTGATGATATGTGAACGATGTCTTGTCAGTGCCGACAATTGAGATGTAAAGGAAATACCCAACCCCGCCTGCCTTCGCCCTTTCCAGCAGTCGGCGTGTCATTTCAACATCGGTCTTTCCCAGACGCGTATCGGTGGCCGCGTGAACGATGACATCAACGCCTTGCAGCGCTTCAGACAGCCCTTCTCCGGTCAGCATTTGCGCCTGCGCCCATTCCACATGGGGCGTGCCACGCTGGGCCGAGCGGCTCAGGATACGCACGGTGTAGCCTTTTCCCAACAGGCGTGAGACGACTTCACGACCCAACACGCCCGTTCCTCCGGTGACGAGAACTCTGGTCACGATTTTATCCTCCACTCCTTATTACCTGACAATGGTGGTAGATTGAGATGCGCAAGCTTGTCAGGGTTTGCGACGTTGCGCACGGCACGGATGACACGGTAGTACCTTCCGGCGCGCGACTGATTGCCGAGAATGCCTCGTGCCCCTTCTCGCACCCCTGAACCGGATGTCGCGCCGCCGCCGCGACCTTGCCGCCTCCATTGCGCTCCCCAACATGTGGTACGCAATGGCGAACAACAGCGAACGTATTCTTCAAATGGATCAGTCTGCACAGCGTCCCCTTTCGAACGCTCGGCGTTATCTCAATCTGGAGGTAAGACGAGATCATCGGGGGTTTTGTGACATAGCAGGAAAATTGGAGATTAATCACGACGGTTGAGGCGTTTGTCCGATAGCGTCGCAGGCGGGTTTCCTGACAGACAGTTTGCGGACCCTAACTGCATGGCCTGACCGTAGTTTCTGCAATAGAGGGTTCAAACCACTGTTGCTGAACCTCCACCAGGAGTATGTTTCCACAAGATCAGGAACTATAGGGCAATGTAAATTTGAATACGCAACCCTTGCCCTGATACACATCTTCTACCCACATCTTTCCGCCGTGGACTTCGACCAGTGCGCGACTTATAGTTAAGCCAAGCCCCACACCGCCTACGGAGCGTGTGTAGCTGTTGTCACGGCGGTAGAAGCGTTCGAAGATAGCGTCTTTCTCCTCCGCTGGAATGCCTGGGCCACCGTCTTCGACTTCGATCAGCAGTGCTTCTTGCCCGGCCTCGCGGTGAGCGCCGTGCCCGTTTGGCTGATGCGGCCCAAGATGGACACTGATCAGGGTACCCGGCGCGTACTTCAGCGCGTCTTCCAGTAAATTCCGCACAATCACCTGGATTCGTTTGGGATCAACCTAGATCATGGGGAGTAAAGGGACTGAAATATGTTAGGGATCGAGGAGCCGCACAAGAAATTAGCCCGCATTTCGGCCAGGATCACTCCAATGACCCAGGCTAGAACCCCAAAGGCAATCATTCTCAGAACCTGCCTAAATCAGAGTCTGGGACGCGACGCTCTCAGAGCCAGCGCCAGGGAATGTCCTGCCGACGGGGAGTCTTATGCTATAGGACAAAAAGAAGATTGCATTGATCGTCCGACTTGCGCAATAATGGCTTCGCATGTTCCATCATTGAACTGTCGCCAAATTGATCGAGCCTCAGAGCACCTTAAGCCACTGTGCCACTGGAAGCCATGCCGATTGACTTTACCTTGGGATCGCTGACAATTACTTGCCGACCATAAACTGGTTCTGGTGCAGGTTAACAGCCGATCAGTTGGTTTTGATGGAGATCGATCCCTGAGCTAATCAATTCGCGCACACGGGGGTATTGGCTTCCCCCTAAATGCTTCTTGGAGAGGGCGTGATCCGGAGTTTTCGACAAGAATATGCGAGTCGGGATGGGACTCCTGTTATTTCGCACGTTGATCTCAGTATCTTCGTGAAACATTACTTCGCGTTATGCCTGGATTGTAACTTTTGTCATGATGCGTGCTGCTTCCACGGAACCGATGTTGCCCTTGACAACCTAAAACGGCTTGAAGAATATGCAGATGGCTTGGAAGCCTACACCGGAATACCCCGCAACGAATGGTTCACTGGCGATTTGCATGAAGATATTGAATACGCCGGCGGTGCGTATAGGAGGACAAGAGTGCGTGGCGGCGCATGTTCATTCCTGAACCGCAGTGGACGTGGCTGTCTGATCCATCGCTTCTGCCGCGAACAAGACCTGGACTATCATGATTTGAAACCTGTGACCTGCTGGTTATTCCCGGTCACTTTCAACGCCGGATTGCTACAGGCTGCCGCCGAGATCCAAGATGGGAGCTTAATCTGTAGCAACACTGGGCCGACACTCTATGAAGCCGCTCGAAGTGAGCTATCCTACTATTTTGGTGAGGCCCTGATTTCTGAACTGGACGAGATTGGCGCTTCCGTTAGCGATCAGGCGGCAATGGGGTAGCTCGTTTCGAGAGCCTGATCGCTTTTGCACAGCCAGTGGGGCAAAACCTGCCCATAGCGCGCGAACGTTCCCAGCGCACAGAATGCCTTTCACACGTCATCAACGAACCTCGTTTGTGAATACCCGGGTTCAGCAAATTCAGGCTGAGCCGAGTTCCTACTTTTTTGGAACAAAAAGCGGACAAAGCAGGGCTGCGATGAGGAAGACCATCGCGCCTCCGAGAAATGTCAAAAGGTCAACGGTGGACAGAAGGATAAACACGAGACCGAGACTTGCGAACAGCACAGTGGCAAGGGCAGCACGTCCACGAACACCTGGGCGAATGAAGGAAACGAGGTTCCCAACGCCACACAGAAGATAGAAAAGGCCAAAGCCTGTCGGCACACGCAGTGAGAACACGCGCACGGCCAGCAGTGGGATAATGATGGCTGCAAACAGCAGGCCGAGCATTTCCAGGCGTTTCTCGCGCACGGCGTAGACGATCACCACCAGACATCCCAGGAGAATTGCCAGTAGCGCTACAAGGGTTGATTCCATGTGTCGTATTCCTAACACTCTATTGTGATTCAGTATACGACGGCACCCTTCAGGCCAGCGCTACGCGATCTCAACGATAGGTATGCGGGATTGAACTGCTCCCGCCTTCTGCGACCTTGCCCAATACACGAACAAGAGTATGGCCCGCTTCAAGCGTGATCGGGGCTAGCTCGGCACTCGACTAAACTCATGTGCTTTGAAGGAACTGCACGAGGCGTTCCAGTCCGGCGTCGACGTATTCCGGCGTAATGGAGATTGCGTTATAGCTGCGAATGACAGCGAGGTCTTCTGGAATCGGGTCTTTGTAGATGTCAAATCGATCCAGAACAGGAATGATTTTCCGTTTGGTTTCCAGCGCATATTTGGTCTCGTTGACGACCCAATCCGATTGCAACGTATTCGGAGAAAGGATGAGGATGAAGGAGTCCCGTTCCCGGATAGCCTTCTGGATAATCTCCCCAAACTGTCCCTCATGGATGTCGTGGATGTCCATGAATACGTCGAAACCTTTGGCTTGCAACGTGTCACGAATCTTGAGGGCAAGGCCCCAACTGTCAGCGCGACGATAGCTGATGAATACGGTTGCTCCCGGTTTTGTCCGACGTTGCGCAACTCCACCCGATAGATTCGTACCACGTAATCGGAGGACGACAAACGCGATCAACAATAAGCAGGCGATGGCCACGAGGATTGCCAGGATTAGCGTGACTCTATCAGGTTGTCCGGTTGCGCCATTTGATGAGCCGACCTCGATTTGGAATGGGTAGTCAAACAGCGAGTTGCCTTGCTGTTCCCCTTGGTCGCCGACCTGCACAACTGTCCATAATTGCAGCCGCAAGTCCTCTTTCCCGATCACACCTGGTTTGGCCGACAAAAACCACGACCAGGTCATGCCACTCAACGAAGCAACTTTGATCTGGGTGGAGTTAAATCCGCTGTCACAGCCAGAAAAACTCGCATTTGAGCAAGAAAGCGACGCGCCCATGCGCTGGTAAATGTCAAGCCCGGTTTCCTCGTGAATGGGTATACGGGGGGTTGATGTCGGTTCGCCCGCAGGCGGCGTTGACGTGACTCGCGTGACTGGAAAGGCCGTGCGCGCCCCAAACGGCGTGGGGGTGATATATTGGTGATCGAAATGTAGTTCAAGATCAATAAGCACCGTTTCGGACGCCAGGACATGCTGCGGCGCAAATACCTGGATCGTCCCATCACCGATCACGTCACCGGACGTCGAGCGGATCAGAATTGGGGCAGCAGCAATCTGAATATGCGCTTCTTGCGTTTGGCTGGCCTCGGGCGTGTCTGTCGCGTTTCCGCCCTGGACTGTAGGCGCAAGGGTTTGCCCCTCAGGTGTTTCGGAAGTTTGCAAAGCTTCTGGTGTTTCGGTTGCCGGAATTTGACTGGGAATCACGCCTGTCGTGCCACTCGCCAATGCTTCCGGAGTCTCGCTGATTTCGGGTTTGGCTGTCGGACGTGATCCAGAACCGCTTGTTGCGCTGGAGAGTGGCGTATGCGTGTTTGGAGGAAGGGCTGAGCCAAATAAATTCTGGCTCAAAAAGATCACTACACCTGCGCCCACGACGATCACCAGGCTAAGCACCGCCAGCAAAACGTTACGTAGCCTCCGGCGTGGCGGGTTATTATTCTCAGATCGTATCTCTTCAGGCTCTTCTGCCATATGCCCTCAGCGGATTGTGGTGCGCCAATAAGTGACAGTCAGCGTTACCTAGATTAGCCGATGTCCCCACTTGTGGGCAAGTCAGCTTTGACATCGGAGTATAGAGTCAACTCCACAAAATTGAAAAGGTACGACATCGAAAAACGGCTTTTATTGAGGACGCCTGTAATGCACCGTACTCTGTTCCCGGATGCGGGCAGCGGCCTGCTCCGCCGTGATGTCACGCTGTGGCGTGCCAAGCAGTTCGTAGCCTACCATGAATTTTCGCACCGTGGCCGAACGCAGTAGCGGCGGATAAAAGTGCGCGTGCAGATGCCAGTGCTGCCAGTCGCCCGCCGACACCGGGCGCTGGTGAAAGCCCATTGAATACGGAAATGAGGTCTGGAAAAGGTTGTCATAACGGACGGTTACGCTGCGCAAAGCATCCGCGAGGGCAGTACGTTCGCCGTCGTCCAGGTCTGCCATCGCTGCCACATGGCGCTTGCTGATGACCATCGTCTCGAAGGGCCAAATCGCCCAGAACGGCACGAGGACGACAAAGGCGTCGTTCTCGTAAACGATCCGTTCGCCCAGGCGCAATTCTTCCGCCAGGTAATCTGTTAACAATGATCGGCCATTCTGCTGCCAGTATTCGCGCTGACTGAAATCTTCCAGGGCGACCTGCTGCGGCAGGTCGCCGCTGGCCCAAATCTGGCCGTGCGGGTGGGGATTGGACGCGCCCATCATCGCGCCCCGGTTCTCAAAGATCTGTACGTAAGCAATATAAGGCTTTTGCGCTAACTCCTGATACTGCTCGACCCACGCTTCGACCACCTGGCGGATTGTCCCAGTAGCCATTTCCGCCAGAGTCAGGTCGTGGCGGGGCGTGAAGCATACCACGCGCGCCGTCCCACGTTCGCCCTCCGCGCGGATCAGCGGGTGAGGATTGTATTCCCCACCTGGAGAATCGGGTAGAAGCGCGGGGAAATCATTGTCGAAAACGAAAGTAGATGTGTAAGCCGGGTTATGCTGCCCGTTGGCGCGTACGTTGCCCGGACACAGGTAGCAGGTCGGGTCATACGTGGGGCGATCTTCCTGGGCTGGCCGTTCAACCTGGCCCTGCCAGGGCCGCAGGGCACGATGCGGCGAAACCAGTATCCATTCGCGGGTCAATGGATTGTAGCGGCGATGCGGATGCTGGTCGAATTGAAAACTCATTGTGTGGACTCCGAAGATTCAAGGCACAGACCAGGTGAACCTCAGCACCTGGTCACGCGCCTAGCATAACACGAACCTACCCGGAATCACGACCAGTTTTCGAGCGTATCCTTGAAGGCCCGCATAAAGGCATCGCCCATTGCGCCATCGGCCACGCGATGGTCAAAGGTCAGCGTGGCATACATCATGGGCCGGATGGCAATCGAGTCGCTGTCTTC
>DATGFK010000659.1:0-3423 GCA_035309185.1 Aggregatilineales bacterium | reverse complement strand
GGCTATGTCGCTGAAGTGCTTCTTGGTGCGCTCGGCAAAGATGCCCTGCATATCCCGCGCCACGCGCGAATCGCCGGGGATGTCCTGGCCTCGCTTATATTTGCCAGAGAGGAAACCCCGCGCCAGCGGCGACCAGGGCAGGATCGCCAGTCCGTAGGACTGTGACAGCGGCACCAGTTCGCGCTCGATGCTGCGATCCAGCAGGTGGTAGGGCGGCTGCTCGCTGACGAAGCGGTTCAGGCCCAGTTCATGCGAGGCCCACAGCGATTCCAGGATTTGCCAGGCCGGGAAGGTGCTGGTGCCGATGTAGCGCACTTTGCCAGCGCGGATCAGGTCGTCCAGCGCGCGCAGAGTCTCGTCAATCGGCGTCTGCGACTCAGGCCGATGAATCTGGTACAGATCAATGTACTCGGTCTGCAAGCGCCTGAGCGAATCGTCGCAGGCGGCGATGATGTGGCGGCGGCTGTTCCCGGCAGCCAGTATGTCCTCGTCGTCCATGCGGCCATGGACTTTGGTTGCCAGCACGATTTTGCTGCGTTTGCCGTTTTGTTTGAGTGCCTTCCCGACGATCTCCTCACTGCGCCCACGATTGTAGACGTTGGCGGTATCCAGAAAGTTGATCCCGTGATCCAGCGCGTAATTGATCATCGTTATGGCTTCATCTTCCGGAGTCGGACTGCCAAAGTTCATGCAGCCCAGGCACAGCGCGCTGACCGGCACGCCGGTGCGGCCCAGGTTGCGGTAGGGGATTTGGATACCATTCTCAGACATGCGGCAATCTCCTTTACACAAGGATATTCGGTTCGAGACTATCAACTGGCGGGCAACGAAGATAGCAGCGACCCTATTATGCCACGACAACCATCACCTGGAGATATTCGCCTTTGGATGGGTTTCCGCCGCCATTAACGCGCGTTTCAGTGCATCCAGGTAATCCTTACGCATCCGCTGGCAAATACTCGCTGTCGGTACTGCGTACTCGGCACTATGGAAAACGCCCGGATAGACTGCCAACTCGGTTGGCACACCGGCAGCCATCAACCGTTGTGCATACTCAATCGTTTCATCACGGAACAGATCCATCGTGCCTACAGTGAGATATGCGGGCGGTAAACCCGATAGGTCGGTAGCCCGCGCGGGGGCGGCATACGGAGATACGTCCCCATCAAAGCTATCGCCAAGATACATTTTCCAGGCTCGAAGCGAAACGTCCCGATTGTAAGCCTTCCTGTGCGTGAGAGAATGTCCCGATGGCGTGTCGTGCCTATTATCCAGCATCGGAGCCGTGAGCCACTGGAAAATCAGGTCAGGGCCGTTACGGTCACGATTCATCAGGGCGACGGCGGCGGCCATCCCGGCACCAGCGCTGTGACCGCCGACTGCAATCCGCTTGGAATCTATGCCAAGTTCGCCCGCATGTTCAGCCATCCATAGCAGGGCAGCAAAACTATCCTCTGCGCCCGCAGGGAAGGGGTGCTCAGGTGCTAAACGATAGTCAACGTAAACAACGGTGCATCCCGCGTATTCAGCAACGGGAATTTGCCCCGCGCCATCTCGTGGCGAGCCGAGCACATAAGCACCCGCGTGCAGTGATAGCATCGCTGGGCGTGGCGCTTCAACATTCGGCTGATAAATCACGATGGGTACGTCGCCATAAGGGCCAGGGATTGTCCGTTCGGTGATTTGAACCTGTGTCGGCGGAAGTATCTCGCTGTCTGCTGGTTTCCCTCGTCCCCAGTCTAGACGAGTGGCCGCGAGGTTCTCGACGACCATCGCCGTGAATAAATCATCGGGACGCTGCTCGAAGTCAGCAACGAGTTCCGGGTCAATAAGCTGTAAGAAATCCATAATTCCCCCTTCAATAGCCAGATTATCCAGACGAAGCTGAGTCCCTTAAGCGTTCCAGGACGCGGGCCACCGCCTGATCAAGAGTCCAGGCGCTGCCTCGCTGGAACGCGGCTTGATACGCTTCAGGAGAGAGTTCGGCCTTGAGTATTGCTCGGCTTCTTCAACCACATCCAGCAGTTTCACAATGTTGGGGTGATACCGTCCCCATGCCACCCCTGCCGATTTCAGCGTGAAGCTCGTACCGATCTCCGATGGTTTGGATCATGCTTATATCCCCTGCGAATTGGTGCTGACTCCTAATCCTAGCCGGGATTTACGCTACGCACAATCGCAACTCCTCCTGCGGGAGTGTTTCAGTTTATTGGCAGCTTGACCTCACCCCCTGGCCCCTCCCCGTGCCAGTGGCACGGGGAGGGGAGTCGACGTTTTGACTCCCTTCCCCTATAAACGGGGGAAGGGTTGGGGTTAGGGGTTCCGGGCGTACCGTCAAATTAGATGCAATTGCCCTGACCTTGTTACCCCCATAGCACGAATGGGTTATAATTTGCCCTATGTCAGTGTACTTTATTACTACGGGTTAACCATCCTTGCCTTGTCAAATATAGACTTTTTTGCTCCGAGCGACGTGCCTCAGCCCCCCGATAAGATCGTCGTTGAAAAGCTAGAGGCCAAGCCCTACCCCGATGGCTGGCGCGTCAGGGTCAGCGTAGACGTGACGCCCTTCCAGCAGCGCCCCAACCTCGAAATCCAGGTAAGATCAGCGGAAGGCCGGGTCGTCTCAGAGCTAAGTGTGATTGAGACGATGATCCGCCACATGGAATTTACCATGCATCTGCGCGGGCTTGCCTCACCACGCGGCAGTTATATGCTCACAGCGTCACTGTACTACGGCGAAGATCCGTCGCAGTCCCAGCATCGCTCTGAGACTCCTTTCGAGATTGAGGGTGCTTAAAGGTTAACGTTATGCGTCTGATTGAAGATTCACAGATTAAAGCTTTGCTTGAGCGCGTACACACGGTTGCTGTCGTCGGCTATTCGGATAAGGCGGATCGGCCCAGCAACCAGATTGCCACCTTCCTTGAGCAGGTCGGCTTTGACGTGTATCGCGTTAACCCGACCCTGGCGTCGGATGGAAAGAGTGGTAAGCGAATCTATGCTTCGCTGGCCGAAATTCCCGTGCCGATTGACGTGGTGGATATTTTCCGCAGGCCTGAGAACGTGCCAGAAATTGTGCAGGAAGCGATTGCCGTCCACGCCAAAGCGATCTGGATGCAGTTGGGGATCATCAACGAGGAAGCAGCCCGCAGCGCCGACTCCGCCGGGTTAGACGTGGTCATGGATCGCTGTATGAGGGTCGAATCCAAACGGCTGCTGCATAAAGTGGCCTGAAGAACCTCACCCTAATCCTGCACCGCCAACCTCCCTCCCGCATACGGGTTGAGGGTCGGACACTTTTCATGGAGAGTGGGAAGGATAAGGGATAGATTCATCAGAGGCTTTCAACGACCAAGAAGAAAGGGACTCTGATGAATCTGGCAGAATTGTACCAGTGGGTGGAGCAAGTGCGAGAGATTT
>DATGFK010000658.1:0-5486 GCA_035309185.1 Aggregatilineales bacterium | reverse complement strand
AAGTCCGTCTTGAGTTCGTTAAGTGCTTGCGCCAGGATTAGCGCGGGTACAAGGACACTGAAGAACACGCATAGGAGAATAACCCGTGTTCGGGTGAATAGCCTGAATTGACTTTTAGTTCCGTAGAGAAAGTCTGAATTGTCGGGGTCAAGCAAAAATAAGTTGGCGGGCACTGAAAATCTATCCAGGGACGTAAAGATCGGTATGAGCGCCCTTTCGTTATGAGACACCTGGAACTCCTTTTCCAACTTGTGAACGAGACTTTTATAAACCATGTCATGAATTGTTATTAATTATAAACGTCAAGTGTTTCAGAGAAGATGTGTCATCATAGCGATTCTAACATGGCACACAAGTGATGAACGGTGCCAGGCCAAACTCCATTTGTAATCCGCGTTCAAGACCATACTTCACAGCCGCTTGCTTACTATCGCGTGGGACACTAGAATCCAGCGATATTGTTTCGAGGAGCGCTCAGTCTACCGATGACGATGACTCGACTGCCATCATTCTCTCCGCTGTTAGATGAAGCCCTTGCCGCCGAATTCATGGCGCATAGCCTGGCGCTGCTGGACTTTCCTACCCGCCAGGATGATAGCGCGCGGGATGCCACGATCCTGCGTTTTGTGGGGCCAGAAGCGTCACGCGATCCCGATCTTCCGCTGCTGGCGCACAAAATCTATCCAAGGCCCGAAAGCAGCATCATCGAGGCCATCCAGCGTATCCTGACCCCGTCGCCAGTGGTCGAAGGATTCGTGGGGCGCAAGGCTGAAACGGACTCCGCCGTGCAAACACTCCTGTCCGGGCGTCCGCTCGTCCTCAGCGGCAGCAGCGGCACGGGCAAGACGGCCCTGCTCCGCCAGATTGCAAACGATCCGCGCCTTCGGCAGTCCTACAAGCGTGTATGGTGGCTGGACAGCCTTGAAAATGCAGGAACGATCCTGGGGCTGGCGCTCAATGCGCCGGGAATCTTGCGGGCTGAAGCGACCACCCAGCCCCGGCTGATCCGCGAGTTTCTAATCGCCAACAGCACCCTGCTGATCGTTGACCACGCCGATGAGGGCGAGGTTGCCCAGGCCATCGCCTTCGCGCCCGGCGTTGCTGTCGGCTCTCCCGACTGGGATTCGGGTCTGCCGGTCTATCACATCCATTTGCAGGGACTATCGCCAGAGAATGGTACCGGCCTGCTGGCCCGGCTGTCCGGCTTGAATGAGGCAGCGGCCCAGCCACTGGCGGCTCTGGTTGGCTACGTGCCACGAGCTATCCGTCTCGTCGCCGCGATGATCGCGGAGGATGGCCTGACTCCCCTGGCCGTCACGGAGTTTATTCAGACCGCCGGAGAGGAACAGCTTGCGGCTCTGTATGCCGCCTCCTTCGAGGCGCTACCCAACGATTACCAGTCGCTGTGCCAGTCATTGGCTGCCATCCCTGGGCGCTGGATCGCCCTCGAAACGGCTCTGGCGGGTTTTGACAAGCCCCTCGTCGGCCAGCGGACGCTGACATTCCTGGAACGGCGTGGGTTTATCGAGCGGCAGGAAGGCAGTATCCGGACTGTGGGCAACTGGATGAAAGGCATCACGCCTACGCCGGGCTTCAAGCCAATCCCGCATCCTGTCAGCCGCTACCTTGCCGGGCCGAACAACGGAAGTGATCGCTTGAGCGACGAACTGCACGCCCAGGGCCTTACCTTCATGGAAGAGGGCAACGACGAACGGGCCGAGGCGGCGTTGCTGGAAGCCCTGCGGATGCGCCTCGATCAAGGCACCGATCACGCCATTGCCGAAACCCTGACTGCGCTGGCTCGCCTGGCCTACCTGGCAGGCGACGACGCGCTTGCCATTCGCCGCCTGGAAGAGGCCGCCGAGCGTCTGCACATTCTCCGTGACGACGAGTCAATGGAAACCGTCCGGATCGCGTTAAGCCGCGCCTACCGTCGCGCGGGACGTTTCGATGCCGCGCTGGCTTTGCTCGGCGAAGATGCCGATCCACGCGATCTCCTTCCTATCTATCGCGCCCGCCACCAGTGGAACGAAGCGATCAAAGGTTACCGGCAGTGGATGGAAAGCGAACCGGCGGCAGTATACGGCTACGCAGAAAGTCTGGCCCTGGCCGGACGCTTTGGCGAAGCCACTGCCGCCCTGGTGAATGATACGTCGTTTGAGGCGCTCTGGTTGACAGCACAGTTTCAGCAGATGCAGGGCGAACTGGACGAGGCGCTGAAGGTGTATCAAAAGCTGCGGCCCGATGTGCCGCAGGCCGTCCGCCCGGAATTTGCGCGTGCGTTCGCACTAGCCCTGGCGGCCTCCGGCCAGTTCTGCGACGCGGCGCGGATCGCCGGGGCGGAAGGAATCTGGTACGAAGCCCGCCAATTCCGGCCCATATTTGCCCGCCAGCGGGCCAGCTATGCCCTGGCCGCTTATTTCAATTACCGCTGCGGGCAACTTGAAGACGCCGAGAATGCCGCTCGGCAGGCCATTGGCATTGAGGGCGAACGCCCTGATCCGGCCTCTGAAGCGACTGCCCGTGGCGTGCTGGCTCAGATCGCCTGGAAGCGCGGTGAGTATGACGCGGCCCTGACCGAACTTGACGCCGAGTTGACGCTGCGCAGCGCCTTGAGCAACCGAGACGACCAGGATGCCGGGGTGATCCTGCATGATGTCGCGGATGTCCTGCGCGAAAAAGGCGAAGCCGAACGATCCATCGCCAATTATCGGCGGGCCATGACACTCAAAGACTACACGCGCAACGCCCGCAGTGTGTTGATCACCCGTATGGCGCTGCGCGAAACGCTGGCTTCGCTGGGCCGTTACGCCGATGCAGCCGATGCGGGGCAGAGCGCAGTCGAATTGGTGACTCAGCGTATCAAGACTGACCTGGAAACAATCGGGTATGTGCTCGCCAGCCATGCTTATACCTTGCGGCAAATGGCTCAAATAAGCCAGGTCAGCCCGGTGGATCGCGGCACTTCGCGCCCCGTGCAGTTGCTAAACGATTGGGCAACGCGACTGGCGCAGCGTAGCGACGAAGCTTTCGCTGCGCCCGACTGGCGCTTACCGTTCCTGATAACATGGTTGTATATTCGAAGTCTGCCCGGCGAGCCGGGTGCTGAGGCAGGCACAGTGCCACCGGATTCGGACAGCATCCTTCAACTGGCAGCGGATGCGCTCAAAAACGCCCAGGAACATGCGCCGGGGACGCCGCTCGTGCCTTCAGCCGTTTACACGCTGGCTACGATACATCTGCGTTGTGGCCGGTGGACAGAGGCACTTGACCTGATGCAAGGCATTGTGCCAGAAGTCGAGGCGTTGGCCCAATCCGAAACGGGCAGCCAATCCCTGGCATTGTGGACTCATCTCGGCATGGCACGGGCTTCTGCAAGGCTGGGCAATTTGGAAGATGCCAGCGCACATTTTGACCAGGCAATCCGCTACCAGCCGGATCGCCACACACAGGGATTGTTGATGCGGGAGAGTGCCGACCTCTACCGGCAGGCAGGCGACGACGAACATGCCGTTGAGCGTTACCTACACGCCCTGGATTTGTTGAACCGTGTAACCTATCCCGTCGTCTACGTGGATACGATTGTTGCCCTGGCCTATGCCCGGCTTCGGCAGCGAGGCTTTGGCGAGGCGATTGATACCTTCGAGCAGGCATTGGGCGTCGTCAAAGACCTGCCCGCCACCGATCCGGCCTTGATGGCGTCAGTGTTGTATGATATGGCAACAGCTCACTACACACTGGGCCAGTATCGCGGCGCAGCGACAACCTATCGTCGCGCGCTGGAATTTCTCGATCCCAAAAAAGAACCGGCCCGCATGGTCGAAACGCTGACGGCCCTGGCCCATTGTTACGTCGAACTGGAGGCCTTCCAGCAAGCGCTGGAATCCTATCACGATGCCTTGCAGATTGAAGGGGTCAGCGCGGCGCAGCGCCGGGCGATCCTGGCGGAGCAGGCCGACGTATTTACCCGGATCGGCCTCGTGCAGTCGGCGATTGATGCCTACCGCGCCGCACTGGCTCTTGAAGGCGCCGCGCCGGTTGAACTGGCGGCGCTTCATCGCGGACTGGGATCGCTGTATGTTCAACTGGATATGGCCCCCAAAGCACAGAAGCACTTTGAGGCAGCCCTGGCGGCCATCCGGGACGAGCAAACGGGGGCCACCCTGCAAAGCCTGGGCGACGTTTACCGGGCGCAAAACAAGTTGCAAGAGGCGATTGACGCCTATCACCAGGCGGCAGCGTTGCTCAACCGAGTGGACAACCCGGTTGAACTGGCGGCAACCCGGCGCTCGCTCGGCCAGATTTACGTACACTTCGGCCAACTGAAGGAAGCCTTGAGCAATCTGAACGATGCCCTGGACCTTGAACGTGCGCTGCCACAGCAGGATGGCGGAAGGATCGTGAATACGCTCTACAGCCTGGCGCGGGCTTACGAATCCGGCGGCGACCCGGACAGCGCCATTCGACGCTATCACGAAGCCCTGGTCTACCAGGACGCGCGTTACACGCCTGAGGGCTACGTGGAAAGCCTGCGCGAACTCGGACGCCTGTACAGGATGCAGAGCCGCCTGGACGACGCGGCCAAAGCCTACGAGGAAGCGCTGGGCACGGAAGCAAACCTGCCCGCGCCGGATTCAGAAAAGGTTAACGGCATGACCAACGCCCTTGCCGACGTTTACCGGGCGCAAGGTCGGCTGGAAGCGGCGGCGAAGTTGTACCGGCAGGTGATGGCCGTCATGCAAAACCAGGCCGATTCGATCCAGCCCAGTCCATCGAGCGTAACAGGCGGCATTGCGGGCGCCGGAAGTTCGCCGCAGCCGCTGGTGAAAGAGGTCGCCGCCGCCCTCGAATTGACCGAGGCCGACATTGATCGGCATCTTCAGACGCTCAAAGCCGCCGATCAATCCTGGCAATTGCTGAGCCGGGGAGACAAGGCAGACCTGAAAAGCCTGGCTTTCATCCGCGCGCTGCAAGCCCAGACGTGTGCCGCGTTGGGGCGTCCTGAGGAGAGCCGGGCATACCTGGAACGGCTGATCGAGCTGCTCAAGGCTCGCCGTGCCGATCTCAAGATAGATGATCCGCGCCCGCCGCTGCGGGCTTTGGCCCTATTGCTCCAGGCTGTCGAACAGCAGGAAAACGGCGAGGGGAACGCCAGGGAAACCTTTCGGCAGGCGCTGGCGACCGCCGAAAATGACCCGAAAGCGAATGCGTCGCTGGTATGGGCGATCCGGCAGCAGGGTGCGTAAGCGTGCTGCGCAATTGTCTCATCCGTGCGGTTTCATAGTCGCCAGAACAGCACCATCCCGATGAGCAGTACAACAAAACTCATCACCGTCAGTCCCCAACCGACCCGGAAAAAATCTCGGAACGTGTAATTGCCTGGCCCGATCATCATTATGTTGACCGGGTGAGCGAGCGGCGTCACGAAAGATGCCGAGCAGCCAATGGCTGCGGCAACTGCCATCGCCTGGGGACTCGTGTGCAGG